>JAMFRX010000685.1 GCA_026224995.1 Puia dinghuensis | reverse complement strand
TAGATGGCGTGCTGCTATCACTTTGCGGGAATACGCAGGATACGCGGCATTTGGCGGAACTGCAGCAGCGTAACATTCCCATGGTGTTCTTCGACAGGGTGAACGACAGCATTGCGGCGCCGAAGGTGATGACCAATGATTATGAGAGCGGGTTCATCGCCACGGAGCATCTAGTCAAGGCTGGGTGCCGGCGGGTGGCGCATCTTACCATTTCCATGAGCCTCAGCATCTCGTTGAAGCGGGAGCAGGGCTATACGGATGCGTTACGGCGCCATGAGCAGGAGGAGGGTAAGGACCTTATCGTGCATTGTGGAAGCGATGAGGAGGCGAATCACCGGCTGATCCGGGATCTGCTCGCTTCCGGTGAGCGGCCGGATGGGGTATTCGCTTCGGTGGAGAAACTGGCGGTGTTGGTGTATCATGCCTGCAGGGAACTGGGGTTGCGGATACCGGAGGATGTGAAGGTCATCAGCTTTTCGAACTTAGTGACTGCTTCATTGCTGAACCCATCGCTTACCACGATCGCGCAGCCGGCCTTTGAAATGGGCAAGGAGGCGGCGACGATCCTGTTCCGGCGGCTGGAGAAGAAATACATTGTCGTGCCGGAGGATCGGGTCATGCTTCCTGCCCGCTTAGAAGTACGGGATTCGACCCGGGCCTGAGGGCGAGTCCAAACACATCAGCCAACAATTCATAAGAACGGAGGCGGTCTTCCAGGGTCTCGGTGAAGGTGGAGATCACGATCTCATCGACCTCGAATGCGGCTGCCAGGTCTTCCAGCTTCTCTTTCATTTGTTCAGGGGTGCCTACGGCCGTCCGCTGGCGGTTGTAGAGTACCCGTTGCTGCTCCGCCTGCGTGTATTCATAGGCGGTAGCTGCCGCCAGGGTGGGTATCTCGTCGTAGCGCCCTTTTTCGAAGCCCAGGAGTCGGTAGTCTATGAGGGTCTGGACCTCCTGGACTTTCTTGGGGTCTTCGGAGCAGAAGGCGAAGATGCCGACATTGGCCTTTGGTTCTGCGAGGGTGGCGGAGGGCTTGAAGCGGGTGCGGTAGGCTTTTACGGCTTCGGGTCCGCCAACGGGGTTGATGAATTGGGCAAAGGAAAGGGCCATGCCGAAATGTGCGGCAAGGTAGGCGCTTTCGCCGCTGGAAGTCAGCATCCAGAGCTCGGGCTGGGTGTCCACATGGGGGATAGCCCGGATCTTTCCTTCGTAGGTTCCTGGTGTGGGGGTTTCGGAGAGGAAGGCTTCGAGGTCTTTGATCTGACGGATATAATCCTGTGGGTCAAAGGTATTGGTGGGGTTGAGGAGCTGGGCGGTCAGGCGGTCGCCGCCGGGTGCGCGGCCGAGGCCGAGGTCTATCCGGCCGGGATATAGCGCTTCCAGCAGGCGGAAGTTCTCGGCTACTTTGAGGGCGCTGTGGTTGGGCAGCATGATGCCGCCGGAGCCGAGGCGGATGTGTCGGGTCTCTGCCGCGAGGCGGGCGATCAGGATCTCGGGGGAGGCGCCGGCGAGTGTCGTGGTATTATGGTGTTCGCTGAGCCAGTAGCGGGTATAGCCGAGGCGGTCGGCCAGGCGGGCCAGGCGGATGGATTCCCGGAGGGCGGCCGAGGCGTCGCCGCCGTTGCGGATGGGGGTCTGGTCGAGGACGCTAAGGCGGATAGTTGGGTGCATAGCTGGATTAACAGGGGGAAAATAAAAAAGTTTGCAGTCTTCGATAGATGATATAAATTTGATATCAAAATAATATCATAATCTAAATTTACCATTATGGACGCTTTTAAAACGGAGAAGGTGCTTAAGCCCGGGAGCGGCTATGTGATGCTTCTCTTGATGCTGGGGTTGCTGGTGGGAGCGATCCTGCTCTTTGTAGCCGAGGCGGAGCTGCCGGGGGTGGCTTTGACGGTCATTTTCTTTCTGGTGGCCAAGGGGATGCTAGCCATTCCACCGAATACGGCCAAGGTCTTGCTGTTGTTTGGCGACTATAAGGGTACCGTGGTGCAGAGCGGGTTATACTGGGTGAATCCTTTTTATTCCCGGCAGACCTTGTCGCAGCGGGCGAGGAATTTCGAGAGCGAGCAGCTGAAGGTTAACGACAAAATGGGCAACCCGGTGCTCATCAGCGTGATAC
Source organism: Puia dinghuensis (assembly GCA_026224995.1). Lineage (GTDB taxonomy): Bacteria > Bacteroidota > Bacteroidia > Chitinophagales > Chitinophagaceae > Puia > Puia dinghuensis_A. The sequence continues at coordinate 9,565 of JAMFRX010000685.1, read as the reverse complement.
TCGTCTGGAAGGTGAAGGATACGTACCGGGCGAGCTTCGAGGTCGATGACTATGCCAAGTTCGTTAAAGTGCAGACGGACTCCGCGGTGCGGAAGCTGGCGGCCTCTTATCCTTACGATCATTTTGAAGATGAGCGGGCCGGCATTACGCTGAGCACCGATTTCAACGAGGTGAACACGACGTTGGAGCGGGAGACCTCCGAGCGCCTGGACATTGCCGGGATCGAAGTGGTGGAGGCAAGGATAACCCACCTGGCGTATGCGCCGGAGATCGCCAGCGCCATGTTGAGGCGGCAGCAGGCGACAGCCATAGTAGCGGCGAGGCACAAGATCGTAGAAGGCGCGGTAGGCATGGTGGAGAGCGCGTTAAACCTGCTCTCCAGCAAGAAGATCATCGAGCTGGACGAGGAGAAGAAGGCGGCGATGGTGAGCAATCTTATGGTGGTGCTATGTGGCGACAGGGATACGCAGCCTATCGTCAATACGGGGACATTAAATCAGTGATGCATGGCGGAAAAGAAGCCTTTTGCTTTGCGGGTCGACGCGGCGACTATGAAGGCCATCGAGAAGTGGGCGGCGGATGAGTTCCGCAGCATCAATGGGCAGATCGAATGGATGCTGAGCAAGGCCTTGCGCGATGCCGGGCGGAGCAAGGACAGGTCCGCGGGGGAGGGGAAGGCCCCGGAGAAGGATAATTGTTAATCATTTTTCCTTTTCGTATTAAAGCTCTACTTTGCAACCTTGTTTCAAAAACTGCTTTGATCAACCATCGGACGATACGATCTCTACTGGCAGGCGGGCTGCTGGCACTCTTTGCCCTAGCTATTACGCCGAAGATAGCGCTGCATGCGTTGGTTGCCCATCATACCGACACACATCTGTGGCTGGACTATGGTAAGGCCGACCAGGTCAACAAAGCGGGCTTTCATTGCGCGACCGACAACCTGGTCGTCGAATTTCCTTTTCTACATCATTCATTAGCCCTTAAATTGGGGCTCAGGCCTTCTTATCCGGTCCATCGGCCGGTGAGCCTGGAGGCGCCTGTTTCGGCCCTGCATCCGTTGTATGGGTTACGCGGGCCGCCTATCCCTTCCTTTCTTTAATTCCTTCTTTTTACTGTTTTTCGCCTGTCAGGACACCTCATGGGTAGACTGAAACGGTAATGCCTAGCCGCATTTTCAAACGCGCGGTCCCGGCATTCGCCACGGCGTTCATTTCCACTCTCACAAACATGCATTACATGAAAAAGATATTTTTCGTACTGTTGCTGGTGGCGGCTGTGGCCGGCTGCAACAAGAAAGCTTCGAGCGTTACGCCTGCCCTTCCCGGCAATGAGTTCCTGACCACGGTGCAGCTGCAATTAGTGAACACGGCAGATGCCACGGACGTACAGCTATGCAGCTGGACGCAGATGAGTCCTACTTCCCATATCTATCAGCCGGATTCGGCCTATTTCAGCAGGGCGGTGCTCAACCTGAGGGCCAATGCCACCTATACCGGACGGGTGATCATCCTGGACGAGACGCAGACGCCGGTAGATACGGTGAGCACGGAGATCCTGCAGCGGATGAACTATCATCTGTTCTTTTTTCAGCCGACGCCTGTCCTGAGCTCCAATATCGCCATCAGCACTACGTCGACGGACATTCCCGTAAGCGACTGGATCACGGGTGTGACGGACACCACGTATGGCGGCATTTCCGTGAATGAAGTCCAGGTGGCTTCGGGCCCCACGCTGAATTTAAGCGTTACGCGGACCGATCTGGACAGCAACACCCCGCCGTTGCAGATTGGGCTCATGGATAATTTTGTCACTGGGGCTGCCAGCAACGGTATCCTGCGGGTGGTGCTGCGTCACCAGCCAAATGCCAAGAACGGGACCTATGATCCGGGCTCTACAGATCTGGACGTCACGTATGCAGTAAACATTAAATAAATCTGATTAAAACTTGTTATGAGAACATATATCTTTTTTGTTGTGGCGATTTTTAGCGGCGCAGCTGCTTCGGCCCAGAGCTTTGTAGGCGTGGACGGGGGCGTATCCCTGCCACTGCGCAAGTGGGGCAAGGCGTCTACCGCCTCGGAGCTGATGAGCATCGACGGTACGGTGAATGATAAGAACGGCTATGCCAAGCCGGGCGGCTTTTTTTCGGTAGATGGCGCCTGGTTCTTCAGCAAGCATTTTGGGGTCGGCGGGTTATTCCGTTATGGTACGCATCCGCTAAAGGATGTCGATTCGCTTTCGCAGGGGTATGAGGAATCTTTCGATGTGGATACTACCCGGACGACGACGACCAACTACAAACAGTGGAGCATTCTGCCGGGACTTTATTTCAATGAGCAGCTGACGAAGAAGCTGGCTCTTACCGCGCGTGCGCTGGTGGGTATCGCGCATTCTTCCACGCCGGCGATCAATGTGGGCATCGAGGACGGGGGGATCCCCGACCCGGCGGTGGTGCAGGCTTCTGCTTCCAAGACGAGCTTTGCCCTCGATGGCGGGGTGGGATTGCTGTATAGCCTGACCAGGTGTATCGGGGTAAGGCTGAAGGCGGACTATTTCTATACCAAGCCGGACTTCACCATTCAGAATTCGGGCAGGAACAACAATGCCGGAAGGGAGGTCACCGAATATGACCAGCCGCTGGCAAGCGTGAATTTTTCATTGGGTGTCGCGTATACGTTCGGCCACAAAAAATAAACTATGGGCTATAAGTGCTGGTTATTGTACACATGTGGCATCCTGACCTCTCTTTTTGTAAGAGGTCAGGACACCACGCAGCTGGAGAAGGTGCAGGTCACGGCGCAGAAGCTGAAGAAGGACCAGCTGAATATCGTGGTAAGCGATTCCGTCGGCGGCAAGGCGCTGCAGGAGATCAGGGGGCTGTCCCTTGGAGAATCGCTGAAGAGCATCGCAGGAGTCAATAGCCTGCAGACGGGGCCTTCTATCTCCAAGCCGGTGATCCATGGGGTGTACAGCAATCGCATTCTCATCCTCAACAATGGGGTGCGACAGGAGGGGCAGAACTGGGGCAATGACCATGCGCCGGAGATCGATCCGTTTATTGCGACCAAGCTGAGCGTGATCAAAGGCGCCGCCAGCATCCGGTATGGGTCGGATGCCATCGGGGGCGTGGTGCTGGTCGATCCGCGGGACTTGCCCTCACGGCCTGGTGCAGTGGACGGGGAGGTCAACCTGGTAGGCATGACGAATGGCCGGATAGGGGCCGCCTCGGCCATGGTAGAAGGGGCTGCGGAAAAGTCGCTGGAGGGGCTGAGCTGGCGGCTGCAGGGAACGCTCAAGAAGGCCGGCAATGCGCAGGCCCCCGACTACTACTTAGGCAATACGGGATATGTGGAGGGCGATTACTCCGCTACGTTGCAATATACCAAGGCGCATTACGGCGGCCAGCTATACTATAGCGACTTCAATAGCAAGATCGGTATTGCAACGGCTTCCGTAGTCGGAAGTGAGGCCGATCTATACCAGGCTTTTGCCCGTAGCCGGCCTTCGGATTCAGCCCATTTTACCTATGGGATCACGCGGCCTTACCAGACGGTAGATCACAAGCTCTATAAAGCCAGCGGCTGGCTCGACCTGGGGTCGGCGGGTAAGCTGGAGGGCATCTATGCCTTTCAGCGGAACGTCCGGAAGGAATACGATGCGGACCTGACCTATAACAACAGGGACAGCAATGTCAGCAATATCCCCGACCTGGATTTTCAGCTGAATACTTCGACGGCCGATATCATATTCGAACACGCGCCTATCGCTCACCGGGTCACCGGCAGCATCGGGGTGAACTTCATCACGCATGGCAACTACGAACAGGGGACGAGCTACTACCAGCTGATCCCCAATTTCGTGGACTATGGCGGCGGCATCTTCGCTATCGAGAAGCTGGCGGTATCCAAGTGGTTGTTCGAAGCCGGGGCGAGGTATGATTACCGCTGGCTGCGGGCCTATGCGCTAAATCCCAATTATCCTACCCAGGAGATCAGACCTACCTATGACTGGCGGAACAGCACTTTCAATGCCGGGGTGCAATACAAGTTCAACAGCCAGCTTACTGCGCTGTACAACTTCGGCACGGCCTGGCGGCCGCCGCAGGTGATCGAGCTCTTCGCCAATGGTATTCACCAGAGCGCCGCTTCCTGGGAGATCGGGGATTCGAGCCTGACGCTGGAAAAAGCCTACAACAACAACCTCGGCTTTACCTATAGCACTTCCAGGTTCGTGGTGGAGGTAGGGGCTTATGTCAACTATTTTCATCACTATATCTACCTGAAGCCGGATCTTTCGACGGTCCAGACAGCTACCGGCGCCTACCCGGCCTTTACCTATACGCAGGTGAATGCCTTATTCGAAGGGATAGACCTGAGCTTTACATATAACTTCGCGCCGCATTTTTCGCTGGTTTCAAAGACATCCATTTTGCGGGCGCGTAATCTGACGATCCATGACTGGCTGGTGTTTGTCCCTGCGGACCGAACGGACAATTCGATCCGGTATACCTGGGATTCCATTGGGCGGGTGCGGAACTTTCATGTTGGGTTGGGAAACCTGGGCGTGGCCAGGCAGAGCCGGGTGCCGCCGAACAGCGATTATACGCCGCCGCCGGCGGGCTATGATCTGTGGGCAGCCGATGCGGGGTGTTCATTGCCCTGGGGCAAGAAGGGGATCGATGTCAACCTAAGTGTGACGAATCTGACGAATGTGTCCTATAGAGATTATCTCAACCGGTTCCGGTACTATATGAATGATCTGGGGAGGAATGTAGTCTTGCGGGTGACAGTACCGATATAAAGAAAAAGGCCCCATCAACGTGGGGCCTTTTTTTATTCGGGTTTTTTACAGCAGGCGGGAAGACGTTTGTAAGCGTCTGGTTCGGCGGTGACGTCGTCGGCATCATAGCCGACATTGGCGATCATGGCCTTGATGTTCTCGATGTTGGTCCTATCGGTCATATAGGTGACCGTCGTGGTCTTCTTTTTATAATCGACGTTTATCTTCATGATGCCGGCTTCGTGGCTCATGTAGTTTTCGATGCGGGCCTTGCATTTCTCACATTGCACCGTGGGTGTCTTGATGGTGGCAGTAAGCTTGGCGGGTGTCTGGGCTGATACCGTTCCGGCGAGGCCGATGAGCAGGACGAAAAAAAGTTGGATCTTCTTCATATGTTATGGGATTTGAGAGAATAAATATAGGTAAAAAAACGGGGAATTTCTAGCTGCCCGTCCAGCCGGCGGGGTCGGCGCTCCATTTTAACAAAACCTCCTCATCCTGCGGGCTAACGAGCCCTTTTTCCAGGGCCAGGCTGATGAGCGTAGGGTAGTTGGACAGGGAGATATAAGGGACGCCGGCTTTTTGGAAGGCCTGGCGGGCGGTATCGAAGCCATAGTTGAAGATGGAGACGAGGCCGAGCACTTCGAGGCCTTCCTGCCGCAAGATATCCACCACCTGGAGGCTGCTCTTGCCGGTGGAGATCAGGTCTTCGATGACGACGACGGGCTGGCCCTGCTGGTAGTACCCTTCGATCTGCTGGCCGAGGCCGTGCTCTTTTGGTTTGCTGCGGACGTAGATATAGGGCAGCTTGAGCTGGTCGGCGGCCATGGCGCCCCAGGCGATGCCGGCGGTGGCTACGCCTGCGAGGAGTCCTGCTTCGGGAAACTGGGCGAACAGGACGTTGCAGAGCTCGGATTTTATGAAATCCCGGATATAAGGAAATCCAAGGACCTTTCGGTTATCGCAGTAGATGGGGCTTTTCCAGCCAGAGGACCATGTAAAGGGTTGTTTGGGACTGAGCCGGATGGCCTGGGCGTGCAGGAGCTTTTCGGCGACGGCACGTTCGTCGGTGAGGATGATCTTTTCTGCCATAATGCGAAAGTAGGTAAATTGCGGCTAACTCTCAACCCATGTACATCAAGATCTACTTCAATGACAAGCCCCTTTTTCTCTGCGATGCGCTGACGCCTGAGATCAATGTCTATGCCCATCATGACGACGCAGTGCTGATCGACGAGTTCTCGCATCCCGCAGTGAATTCCATCATCCACGAGATGCGGCTGGCGAAGATCCATGCGGGCATCTTTGTGCATAGCGACCTGGAAGAGCTGCGCAAGGCCATCTGGAAGAAATTCAAGCTGGTGAAGGCAGGGGGCGGGCTGGTGCGTAATGCCGAGGGGCGTTATCTGTTCATGTTGCGGCGCGACATCTGGGATCTGCCGAAGGGTCATCTGGACGAGGGGGAGACGATAGAGCAATGCGCGGTTAGAGAGGTGGGGGAAGAAACGGGCTTGCAGGGTGTAAAATTGGAAGGGCCATTGCTCGTAACCTATCACACTTATGACGAGAATGGTAAGCATATTTTGAAGGAGACGCATTGGTTCCGCATGAGCGTGGGGCATATCGTAGATCTGAAGCCCCAGCTTGAGGAGCAGATCACGGAATTGCGATGGGTCGACGGGCGGGAGATGGAGGTGTTGTTACAGAACACTTTTCCTTCAATAAAAGATGTTATTGGGGCTGCTTCTTAATTATGGCTACGGTCAGCCGGCTGATGCAAACCAGTTTTTCCCGTTCGTCGGAGATACGGATATCCCAGACATGGGTAGTCTTGCCGATGTGCAGCGGTCTGGCGATGCCGGTGACGAAGCCTTCGCGGACGCCGCGGACGTGGTTGGCATTGATCTCGAGGCCTACGCAGTCAAATTGTTGCCGGTTGACGACGAAGGCGGAGGCCACGCTGCCCAGGGTCTCGGCCAGCGTTACGGAAGCGCCGCCGTGCAGCAGCCCATAGGGTTGGCGGGTTCGGGGGTCTACCGGCATACGGCCTTTGAGCCAGTCATCGCCTAGTTCGATGATCTCGATGCCGAGGAATTCGGCCATGGTATTTTTGCCAAGGGGGTTGATCTGTTCCGCGGTGATGGTGGGATCGTACCAAATAGGCATTAGCGGGGATTTATTTGTTTTTTAAGGGAGCTGGCGACAACGTCGGGGAGGAACTGCATGACGTCGCCGCCGTTCTTGAGCACGTCCCGCACCAGTGTGGAGGCCACAGAAGTATACTGGGGAAGGCAGGTGAGGAAGATGGTCTCTATGTTGTTGTCGAGGCTGCGGTTCATATCGGCGATGGCCTTTTCGTATTCGAAGTCGTTGACGTAGCGGATGCCGCGGAGGATGAAGCGGGCGCCCACCTGCTGGCAGCAGCGGATAGTCAGGCCATCGAAGGATACGGCTTCGACCTTTGGGTTATCCTTGTAGATCTCGCGGATCCAGCCGAGGCGTTGTTCTATGGAGAACATGGGCTCTTTGTTGACATTACGGCCGATGCCGATGAAGAGCTTGTCAAACAGCGGCAGGGAGCGGTTGATAATGTCCTGGTGGCCGATGGTTATCGGGTCGAATGTTCCGGGGAAAAGGCCGATACGTTGCATACGCAAGACGGTGGTTGATGAAGAAAAAGGGTTTAAGGCTTGGTTGTTCCTCCGGCCAACAGATAGAGGACGGCCATGCGAACCGCTACGCCATTCTCCACCTGATGGAGGATGATGGACTGTTTGCTATCGGCGGCGTCGCTGTCAATCTCCACTCCCCGGTTGATAGGCCCGGGATGCATGATCACTATTTCTTTGTTCAGGCTGTCCAGGAGCCGTTTGTTCACGCCGTAGGCGAGACTATATTCCCGCAGCGAGGAGAACAACGGCTGATTCTGGCGTTCCAGCTGGATGCGGAGGACGTTGGCGACGTCGCACCATTCCAGCGCTTTTCGAAGGTTATATTCCACCCGGACGTCGAAGGCTTCGCGGATGTGTACGGGTATGAGGGTAGGGGGGCCGGCCAGGGTAACTTCGGCGCCCATTTTCTTGAGTAGCCAGATATTGCTGAGCGCTACTCGTGAGTGCATGATATCGCCGATGATGGCGATCTTTTTACCGGCTAGGGTGCCAAGCGTTTCGCGGATGGAGAAGGCGTCGAGCAAGGCCTGTGTCGGGTGTTCGTTGATGCCGTCGCCTGCGTTGACGATGGCCGCGGGGATATGCTTGGCGAGGAAGTGGGGGGCGCCGCTTGCGCTATGGCGCATGACGACCATATCCACTTTCATGGAAAGGATATTGTTCACGGTATCCAGCAGGGTCTCGCCTTTGGCGGCGGAGGAGCCGGAGGCTGTAAAGTTAATGGTATCGGCAGACAGGCGTTTCTCTGCGAGCTCAAAGGAGATGCGGGTACGCGTGGAGTTCTCGTAGAAGAGGTTGACGATTGTGACGTCCCTGAGTGTGGGAACCTTTTTGATAGGGCGCTGCAGGACTTCCTTGAATTGGGTGGCTGTATCTAAAATAAGCTGGATATCATCCGGTTGGAGATCTCTAATGCCAAGAAGATGTTTGGTACTCAGTTGCATTAAAACGCGAAATTAGGGGATTTTTGTCAAAAAACGCCGAAGGCGCGAATCCGCCGTCACTTACAACAAGGCAACCTCGTCTTTTCCGTGCTTTTCCGTCCAATAGACCATTACTTTTTGGGTGATCATGGAGTCGATGGGCCGGCCTACATAGTCGGCCTGGATGGGCAGCTGACGGCTAAAGCGCCGGTCTATCAGGACGCAGAGCTCTACCTTTGCGGGGCGGCCGAAGTCCAGCAAGGCGTCCAGGGCGGCGCGGATGGTGCGTCCCGTCCAGAGGACGTCGTCTATGAGGATGACATTCTTGTTCTCTATGGAGAAGGGGATCTCGGTTTTGTTGAGCTCGTGCAGGCCGGTGCGGACGTCGTCGCGGTAGAAGGTGATGTCGAGCTTACCGTAGTGGATGGCTTCGGGCGCCACCAGGGACCGAAGCTGCTGAACGATTCGGTCGGAGAAATAGATGCCCCGGGGCTGAATGCCGATGAGGACGGTATTTTCCAGGTCCAGGTGATTTTCGAGCAGCTGGTGGGTCAGGCGTTGAATGGTGATAGCCAGCTGCTGTTCGTTCAGGATGATCTTCAAGACAAAATTTTTATAAAAATAGGGGAAAAAAAAGAACCCGGCGTTTTTGGCGCCGGGTGGTAATGCATTATCGTCTATCAATATCTTCTGTAACGGTTGGCGGGTCTTTGGTAAGAAGGTTTTTCTTCGTCGCCGGAGCTTTTCCAAAGCACGATGGTCAGGCCGAGCTGGAATACGTCGTTCCGAACAGCGTACTGACCATATCCGTTGCCGTAGTAGCCGTCGTTGGCGACATTGATGATACCGGCATTGTAACGAAAATCGATGCCCACGGGACTCTCCGGGAACTTATAGCCGACGCCGAACACCCAGGAGAAGTCCGCTGAATTATAGGCCGACGAGATGTCCGTGGAAACACCTTGTTCCTTGTCTTTGGCGCTCAGCTTTAGGCCGAGCTGTGGACCTGTTTCCAGGTATACACCGGAGCGGGTCGCGAACCTGGCGAGGATTGGTATATTCAGGTAATTCACGTGTTCAGAATATTCCCCACCGCTGCCGTCATCGCTTTTAAAGCCCTGACCGGAATAGTAAACCTCGGGCTGGACGCTGAAGAAGCGGGCCACGGGGATCTTCAGGAAAACACCG
>JAMFRX010000684.1 GCA_026224995.1 Puia dinghuensis | reverse complement strand
CTCTTCCATGACATTTTTGGTAAAGCGCAGGGAAGGCGCTTCGAGCTCCGAAGCGTCCAGCAATTGGTGGACGTTCAGCAGCTCGCTGTATTTCTCCTGCCATTCCCGGTTGGCGGCCAGCAATTGATCGATCGCCGACTTCTCCGTCGGGCTGCAGAGGCCGTCGATATAATCCCACAGACGATCCTCCATTGGTTGCTCGGTATTCATGCGTTTGACTTTAGGATCACTATAAAGTTCGGACCAATTTTCTGAACTGGCCGCTAAATGATCATTTATTTTGTAAATCCTGTACCTCATGGCTAAAATGTTTTTCCATTTTCTCTCTCAGCCGGTTTCGTGCCCGGTGCAGCTTCACTTTTACGGTATTAGGTTCCAGCCCCATGACCTGGCCGATCTCTTCCAGGGATTGCTCGCCTTTATAGAATAGCGTGATGATCTGGCTGTCATCAGGGCTCAGGAGACGGATGGCGGCATTGACCATGGCGTGCCGGGATTTTTGTTCTACGGTATTGGCGTTGAATCCCGACTCCTTGTTCTCCACCTGCAGGAAGGTCCGCTCGTTATCCAGGGAAGTGGTCGTCAGCTTCTTCTTCCGCAGGAAGGTGATGCAGCTTGTTCGGACTACTGTGTAGAGCCAGGTGCTGAACTTTGCTTCGCCGCGGAAATCGGCCAGGGACCGATAGGCTTTGACGAACACATCCTGGCTGATCTCTTCGGCATCTTCGCGGCTGTCGGTAAACCGGAGCACCAGGGTGAACACATATTGCTGATACCGTTCGACCAAATGGGCGAATAAAGCCTGCTCTCCTTGCAGGACTCTTTTAATGATCTCTGTATCAGTGAGTTCACTTTTTGCCACGTGTAATAAGACTAGTTATTGTTCTGGTAGGTTACATAGAAAGGTACAAAAAACTTATTCGGTCCGGGGGTGTAACCTGGTCGATCCGGCGCTTGTCAGAGGTGTTGTAAACAGGATCTCCGCTCTTTCGAAAGTTTTTTAAGAAGAACTGTAACCCCGGGCTCACTGCAGTAGTCCGATAGATAAGTGGAGTGATACCCTAACAAAATAAACTTAATACCATGCAATCAGATCAATTAGGTGTTTTATGGCTGATAATGATGACTTTGTCAATTTGCGGTGTCATCTTCGGCGCCCGGTACCTACGCAGCCGGGAGAATATGGCGATGATAGAAAAGGGATTGGACCCGAGCATCAGGCCCGAACGGCCCCGGCCGGCGCCCTTTCGTAACCTCAAATGGGGGCTTCTGCTGGTAGGTGCGGGTCTGGGGCTGTTTATAGCCTATCTCCTCGACAATACCTTGTTATATAAGATCGGACATTTTGCTGATCAATGGAGGGACAGGGATGGAGTGAATGGCGCCAATGTGAGCATCTACTTTGCCATGATCGCCATCGGCGGCGGGCTAGGCCTGATCGCTTCCTACCGGATAGAGAAAAAGGAATTGCTCGACAAGCAAGACAAATAGGTAGTTACAATGCAATGTTTGGTAGGGCCGGCTTTCTAGCTGGCCCTTTTTTATTTTACCACTTCCAGCGCCTTATTGACTACCGGGTCGAAGGCGTTGCTGATCTCGTAATAGCCTTCCGTACGCCAGATCTGCCTGGCTAATAGTGCGCGGAGGCGGCGCTGCAGGACTTCTTTTTCCCTTGCGGGCACCGAGCTGAGGTTCACCGTGTCCTTGCGGGCGTAGGTCGTGAGCGCGTTCCACAGCTTTTCGTCGTCATGGAAGCCGGCGGCGAAGGCGGCAGGGTCTTTAAACCCTTGGAAGGCAGAGAGATGCTGAATATAATAGGTATAGACGAAGCGGTTGAGGGTGCCGTCGACATAGAGGGTCGTCGTGCTCCGGGACAGGGTGCTGGTGTCGAAGCCGATGAAGATATCCGGGGTGATGCCGCCGCCGCCGTAAACCGTTCTTTTTTCCGGTCCGAGGGTCTTAAAGGCCGGGCCGGCATGTTTGGCGGAGGTATCGCCGTGCAGCACCTCGCCGTCGTGAAAACGCTTGAGGACCTCTTCGTTATAATCGTCATGACCCTTATTGTAAGGCTTTTGGATGCTTCGGCCCGTGGGGGTATAGTAACGGGCGATGGTCAGGCGAAGCGCGGAGCCGTCGCTAAGCTGGTATTGTTCCTGGACCAGGCCTTTGCCGAAGGTTCGCCGGCCGATGATAGTTGCCCGATCCCAGTCCTGCAGGGCGCCGGTGAGCACTTCGCTGGCGGAGGCCGTTCCTTCGTCTGTGAGGAGGGCTAATTTACCTTTTTCGAAAAGGCCGTCACGCCGGCAGCGGTACTCTACTTTAGGGGAGCGTACGCCCACGGTATAGACGATCAGCTTGTCGGCATCCAGGAAGTCGTCGGCCATCTCTATGGATTCCTGGAGGATGCCGCCGCCGTTGCCGCGGAGGTCCAGGATAAGCTTTTGAAGGCCCTGGTTCTGCAATTTCATGAGGGCCTGGGCGAATTCGGCATGGGTAGTCTCGGAGAACTTGCTGATGCGGATATAGCCGGTCTCCTTGTTGATCATATAGGCCACGTCGACGGAAGGAAGGGGGATGATTCCCCGGGAGACCTGGATCTGGAGGGGCTTGCCCGGCAGGCCCACCCTAATCAGGGTTATGGTAACATTGCTGGCGCCGGGGCCGCGCAGCAGCTTACGGATCCTATCGTTATTGATCCCATTGCCCGCCACTGCGGAGTCGCCCACTTTCAGGAATTTATCGCCTACCTGGAGGTGGGCTTTTTCGCTGGGGCCGCCTGGCAGGACATTCACTACGTTCACCGTGTCGTCGAAGATCTGGAATTCGACCCCGATGCCTTCGAAATTACCCTGGAGGTCTTCCGTCACTTCGCTAAGGTCTACGGCGGGGATGTATACGGAGTGGGGGTCCAGATGGGTGAGCATGCCGTCTATGGCGTCGTTGCCCAGGGTGTCCGCCGCGACGGAATCCACATATTTCATGTTGATGAGATCCATGACCTCCTCAACAGGGGTTTGCTTCCGGGTAAGGAAAAAGCCGGGGGGATGTACATTTCCCCGTAAGCGGAAACCAATAAGCATACCGACCATCATGACGATGGCGAACATCAAGGGTAGCCAGACCTGCAATTTTTTCATTCGAACGAAAAATTTTAACTGTATTTAGGCCGAAGGCTGCAAATTAAGCAATCATATTTAACTTGCAGGCACAAAACGGACCGGCGGTCCGATGGCGGGAGGCTCATTATTTAATGGGTCGGTAGTCCGGAAGTCCGCTGGGGCAAAACCAAATGAATATACTAATAGCTGACAGCGGAGCTACCAAATGCGAATGGGTGCTGCTGCAGAACGGAAAGAAAAAACGAGTGGAGACGCAGGGCATCAGTCCCTATTTCCTGGATGTGGCCGGGATCGGGGAGATCTTGAGGAAGGAGCTGCTGCCCGGGCTGAAGAAGGCGGAGCCCGACCAGGTCTTTTATTATGGGACTGGCTGCATCAACCCGGACAATGTGAAAATAGTGAAGAAGGCCCTTAAGGGTGTTTTTCCCGACGCCGGACTGCATGTGACCCATGACCTGATGGGCGCCGCGCTCGCCCTGTGCGGCTCTTCGAAAGGCATCGCCTGTATCCTGGGCACGGGCACCAATTCCTGCTATTTTGACGGCAGGAGGGTCGTAAAGAACAGTCCGGGACTGGGGTATGTGCTGGGGGATGAGGGCAGCGGGGCCTATTTGGGTAAAAAAGTGCTCCAGTATTACCTTTATAACACCTTCGACGAGGAATTGCGGTATAAATTCGATGCGAAATATGCCACGGACAGTAAAGAAATCCTGGAAAACGTGTATAAGAAGCCGATGCCGAACCGGTACCTGGCCTCCTTCACCCTTTTCCTGGTGGAGAACCGCGGGCATTATATGATCGAAAACATCATAGAGGACGGATTGAATGATTTTTTCTTCAATCATTTGTGTAAATACCGGGAAAGCTGGAAATTGCCTATCCATTTTGTCGGCGGGGTGGCCTATGGGTTCAGGGATGTGATCAAGGAGCTGTGTGGGAGCTACGAGTTCGAGCTGGGCTCTATCCTGCGCAAACCGATGGAGGGACTTATTAAATATCATCAAAAAACCATAGACTAAGCATGCCATTTGAGAAGGTTACCGAAGAGGAAAGCCAGTATCACGATCTGGATAAGATGAGCGTCGCGGAGATCCTAACCGGGATCAATGCGGAGGACAAGACCGTTCCCTATGCAGTGGAGAAAGCGATCCCGCAGATAGAGAAGCTGGTTGGCGCCATAACGGACAAGCTCCTGGCAGGCGGCCGGCTTTTTTATATCGGCGCCGGGACCAGCGGCCGGCTGGGAGTGCTGGATGCCAGCGAGATCCCCCCGACCTATGGTATGCCTTTTGATCTCATCATCGGCGTCATTGCCGGCGGTGAGACGGCTATCCGGAAGCCAGTGGAGAATGCCGAGGACGATTCCCTCCAGGGCTGGCTGGATTTGCAGCGGTATGCGGTGTCGGATAAAGACATTGTAGTAGGCGTTGCTGCCAGCGGGACGACCCCTTATGTCATCGGGGCATTGGAAGAATGCCGCAGCAGGGGTATCCCCACAGGCTGTGTCGTCTGCAATCCGGGCTCGCCGGTGGCGGAGCAGGCCGATTACCCCATAGAGGTAGTCGTAGGCCCCGAATTTGTGACCGGCAGTACGCGGATGAAGAGCGGAACGGCTCAAAAGCTGGTCCTGAACATGCTGTCTACGGCCGTGATGATCCGCATCGGCCGGGTGGAAGACAACAAAATGGTGAACATGCAGCTGACCAACAGCAAACTGGTGGACCGTGGGACCAAGATGGTGATGGAAGGCACCGGCCTTACCGATTATGAGCGGGCGAAGGAGCTGCTGCTGCAATCCGGGAGCGTTAAGAAAGCGGTGGATGCCGCCAACAAATAATGAATTACTATGCATGAGATAGAACCTTTTTATAATTGGCGCCATATCTATGTGAGCGAAGAAGACGAGCGATCGCCTTTTTATGGAAGGGTCTATTCGGAATTCGAGTATACGCAGACGATCTACAACTACTATATTCATCCGCAGTGGGATGACTTTGGGTCCAGGACGCTTTACCTCAAGATATTGCTGGCCGATTACGACGAGCATTACGCGGTGATCGAGCTGTTCGGCGAATGGAATGACGCCATCGAGAACGATATCATGAACCTCAAGCGGGAAGTCACCGACAAGCTTTACGAGTTCGGCATCTACAAATTCATTCTCATCGCGGAGAACGTGCTGAACTTCCACAGCAGCGACAAGGATTATTATGAAGAATGGTTCGAGGAGGTCACCGATGCGGGAGGATGGATAGCCTGTCTGAACATGCCGGAGCAGACGCAGTATGACTTCAGGAAGGCCAAGCTGAACAGGTTCATAGAGCTGGTGGAGCTTCCGAACTGGCGGACGTATAAGCCTTTTCATTTGTTCAAGCTGATCGATGACGAGATCATGAAGCGGCTGGATTGAGCATCTGCGATTAAGATGGGCCTTATTTGCAGAAAGATTGATTGCTGCAAATATAAAATTCTATATTTGCAGGAAAATATAGGTTGAGATGGACGTATATGCCTACAAATCAGGTGCTTTAATAAAGCAATATGGCTATAAGAGCTTCTCCCCGGAGCCTATAAACCATCAATGGGTGGTAAGCGATGCAAAGATGAACAGCTTGCTTAGCGAAGCAGACAGGAAACTGGGCGAATTAAATGCCTTTTCCTTGTTGATACCCGATGTCGACTTCTTTATCAAAATGCACATTACCAAGGAAGCGACCCAAAGCAGCCGAATAGAGGGGACGCAGACCAGCATCGAAGAAGCCTTGCAGGAACAGCAGCACATCGACCCGGAGAATAAGGATGACTGGCAGGAAGTTCACAATTATGTCGAAGCCATGAACCATGCGATCACGCAATTGGACAAGCTTCCTTTAAGCAATCGATTGTTGCGGCAGACGCATCAAAAACTG
>JAMFRX010000683.1 GCA_026224995.1 Puia dinghuensis | reverse complement strand
CTCTACCCGCTGATCGAGGGGCATCTGTGGGTCCAGCCAGGGTCGGGCTGTCACTGGGCCGGCAGCGGCGAGGAGATCGCGTTGCTGAGCTTGTGCGAAAACTACGGGTAGGAGGAGCAGGCAGGCTAATCGTATGGCTTTATTCATTCAGCAAAAGAAAGCCCGGGAGGTTAATCAGCCGGTTAATTATCTCATTAACGCGCGATTTATTTAAAATAACGCCTACCTCACCAGCATCACCGTTCCCTTGAGTACCTGGGACTCACTTCCTGCCAATTGCATTTCGATCACGTATACGTAGGCGCCCGCAGGAGCTGCAGCACCCTGACAATAGCCATTCCAGCCATAGGCCGGATCGCCTGGCGCTACGCCGTGAACATGAAAGACCATTTGCCCCCACCGGTTGAAAATGGAGAAATCCCCGATCACGCTGCCTATAGGGCCCCCGAGTACATAAAAGACGTCATTCCTGCCGTCACCATTAGGAGTAAAGGCATTGGGTATCCTTAACTGCTTGAACACTTTTACCGTTATCTCGCCGCTGGCTTCGCAGCCTTTGGCAGTGGTCACCTTCAGGGTGTAAACGGTCGTGCTGGTCGGGTCGGCCACTGGCGCTGCGCTCGTGGGATCGGAAAGGCCGGTGGCCGGTGTCCAGGACTAGCTGGCGATATCCCCGGTAACGACCGGAGAGAGGGTCATATCCTGGCCTATAGCAAGCGGGAAGACCTGGCCCGGCTCTATAGTCGGGGTTGGATTTACGAGTAAAGAAATGCTGTTGGATAGCGAGGCAGGGCAGACGGCGTTGCTGGTCAACGCGCAGGTGATCTCATCTCCGTTCATGGGATGACTGTCCGTATATGTGGGGCCGTTATCGCCTGCATTGGTTCCATTGACCTGCCACTGATAAACTGCCGCGCCAGCTTCAGGCGTCGTCGTCGCGGTGAAGCTCAACGGCGTTCCGGCGCATACCTGATCGGCGGAAGCAGTAATGGATATCGCCGGCCCGGGATCTTTTACGGTGACGGGAACGATATTCGAGACAGCCGTAGAAGAAGTGCTGCACAAGGCATCGCTGCCGAGAAGAAGGCTTACCTTATCCCCGTCATGCAAAGCATCGTTGGTAAAGACGGGGCCGGACCCGCTGACGGCCGTTCCATTGACCTGCCAGGTAAAGACAGGATCAGACCCACCGTTCACGGGTGACGCAGTAAAGGAGACAGGCTGACCGGAGCAAACGGTGGTGGCAGGTGCGGCGATACTCACTGAAGGGGTGACTACCGGGTTCACTGTTACAAGAATGGTATTCGAAGTGGTGGTAGGAGCGACCGGGCAGACGGCATTGCTGGTCATCGTACAGGATACCATGGCTCCGTTGGCTAATCCATCGTCGGTGTACGTAACGTCATTCGTACCCGAATTGACATTATTCACTTTCCATTGATAGACGGGAGCGCTCCCGCCGCCGGCGGAGGTGGCGGTGAAGATTACGGGAGTGCCGGCACAGACGTTCGTCGTCGAAGCGGCGACGGTGATAGCCGTGGTTACCGGGGAATTGATCACTATCGCATTGCTGGTGACGGTGCAGCCGGCGGAAGTGGTGACGACAGCCGTGTAGGAGCCTGGTGCGGTAGGGAGATAGGTAGTATCGGGCGGCATCGCCTGGGCCCATTTCTGGATGCGGTTATTTCCGTCGGAGATATAGATGTTGCCGCTATTGTCTACCCATGCGGCAAAAGGGAATGACAATTGATTGGCCGCGTCCCCCTGGCCGTTGCCGCCGGCAACGGTGGTGCCGACAGTTGCGCCCGGCGCCCATTTTTGGATCCGGTTGTTGTTGTTGTCGACGACGTAGATGTTGCCGCTGCCGTCTACGAAAACGCCTATGGGATTGGCAAATTGATCGGCTGCCGAGCCGCTTCCGTTACCACCGGCTACCGTCACGCCACTCGTTGCCCCCGGCGCCCATTTTTGGATGCGGTTGTTCCATGCATCGGCAATATAGACATTGCCATTCGCATCGACATAGAGCCCTACTGCATTGTATAGCTGATTGGCCGCTGAGCCGCTTCCGTTTCCGCCTGCCACTGTTACCCCGCTTGTGGCTCCTGGCGCCCATTTCTGAACGCGGTAATTAAGCTCGTCATTGACATACACGTTGTCATTTTGGTCGACAAATAGCTTGGTAGGAAGAAAGAACTGGTTCGCTGCGGTCCCTTGTCCGTTGCCGCCGGCTACTATCACGCCGTTGGTGGCGCCCGGCGCAAATTTCAGCACCCGGTCGTTGAGGTCATCGCCGACAAACATGTTCCCGCTGGCATCCAAAAAAACATCGAATACCCAGTTGAACTGATCAAGCCCAGCCCCGCCTCCGTTGCCGCCGGCAACAGTTATTCCGCTGGTGGCGCCGGGCGCCCATTCCTGCACCCGATCGTTCAATCCGTCGGCGATATAGATATTGCCATTTGCGTCCAGGTAAATACCTGCCGGGCCATTCAGCTGGTTGGCTGCTGCACCGGCCCCGTTGCCACCCGCCACGGTTACGCCGGTCGTGCTGCCCGTTGTCGCCACGGCTGTCTTTACCGCAGTCGTTCCATCCTGGTACCAGACGATCCGTGAACTATTACCGGCGCCATTGGCCTTTAGCAAGGTTCCGGTACAATTGCCGGCTGCGCCGTCGATGGTGACAGCCGAAGCGGGACTGATCACCTGAGGGTTGGAGGTAGTTGTACATCCCGAGGCGTCTGTCACTGTCGCCGTATAGGTTCCCGGGAGGTTAGTAATATAGCTGGTGTTGATCGTGCTGACCGTTGTCCATTCCTGCACCCGGTAATTGTCCTGATCTGAGACGTAGATGTCGGAGCTGTTGTCGACGAACATAAAGCCGGGATCTGCAAATTGGTTCTGGGCGGAGCCGGATCCATTGCCTCCCGCCACCGTTATGCCGCTTGTGGCGCCGGGGACCCAAAGCTGTATGCGTTGATTGGCATAATCGTCTACAAAGATATTCCCGGCGGCGTCTACGTAAACGCTATGAGGCCAGAACAGCTGATTAGCCGCCGGCCCGGGCCCGTTTCCTCCGGCAACCGTGGTGCCGCTGTTGGCGCCCGGCGCCCATTTTTGGATCCTGTTGTTCGTCAGGTCAGCCACATAAATATTGCCGCTGGCGTCGAGATTTACGCCGAAGGGTTCGCTAAATTGATTCGGCGAGGACCCCTGTCCATTGCCTCCCGCTACCGTTGTACCGACCGTTGCGCCCGGCGCCCATTTCTGGATGCGCTGATTGCTGTAATCGGCGATATATACATTTCCAAAAGCGTCGACGGCAAGGTTCTCGGGGTTGTTCAGCTGGTTGGCGGCATAACCCTGACCGTTACCTCCGGCTACAGTGAAGCCGGTTGTAGCGCCCGGCGCCCATAGCTGCACGCGTGAGTTGCCATAATCTGCTATATAAAGATTGCCGGTATTGTCAAGATAGATCCCCTGCGGCGTATTCAGCTGGTTGGCGGCGCTGCCTGATCCGTTACCCCCGGCTACGGTAATGCCGCTGGTGGCCCCAGGAGCCCATTTCTGAACCCGGTTGTTAGCGGCATCCGCAATATAAACATTGCCTGCCCCGTCAGCAGAGACCCCGCCTGCTGTTGCTATCTGACTGGCCGCAGGGCCTTGCCCGTTTCCGCCCGCTACCGTTAAGATCACCGGATTGCTATTCAAAGCTGTGGATGCTATGGATAAGCCATCCTTATTCCAGGTAATTTTTGAAGGAGAATTGGCCGGCTGAACCGTAAGAACAGATTTAACGCAATTGCCCGTAATGGTCAAATTGACACTGGAGGGGCACTGGGAGATGCATACATAGGGGATCAGCAATCCTGTCAACAGGATGATATTCTTCATTGGTTCGACGGTTCGGGACGCCCCAAAATAATAAGAATTTCTTTCCCTTCCTAATCGACTTTTCCCAATAGCTGGGCTACTATCTCCGCCCATTCCTGTTCCAGGGTTAGGGCCGGCATCGTCCGTCCCGCACGGTTATACCAGTAATTGGCATTCCATTCATCGCCCTCCTGTCTGTGCAGCCAGGCATGTACCCACGATCCATCGCGGGTAGGGAGGTCCTGGGCGATGGCATGCGCCTGTTCCCAATCTCCCTTACCTGCATGCCATAGCGCGGCGAGACTGGCGGTGATGCCGGCCGGAGGCTGCGTTCCGGCTAATGTTGCTTTGAATTGATCTGGTGTCATATGAATATGGGAAATTGTTCAATTTCCGGGCCGGAATTCGCGGAAAAGGGCAATTCTTTCTTTGCTGCTATGGTCCGGGAATTGCTTACTTTTAAGCCACTCACCACGCACAGCATGACCAAATATGACGCTATTATCATCGGCTCCGGCCAGGCTGGCAATCCGCTGGCGAAAAAGCTGGCAGCGGCCGGCTGGAAGACGGCCATTATCGAAAAGAAATGGACGGGCGGGACCTGTGTCAACGTGGGCTGTACCCCCACCAAGACACTTATCGCCTCCGGCCGCGTCGCTTACCTGGTAAAGCGAAGCGCGGATTTCGGCGTTCATACCACCGGGTATTCCATCGATATCGAAGCTGTGATCCGTCGTAAGAACGAACATATCGTTCCTGCCCGGGATGCTCTCGCCAAGAGCCTGCTCGAAACGCCTAATGTGGACCTCATTTTCGGCAATGCGCGGTTCACTGGAAACAAGGAAGTCACCGTCACCAGGGAAGACGGGGAGATCTCCACGCTCACCGCAGAGAAGATCTTCCTCAATACAGGCACAAGACCCGTAGTCCCGTCGATACCCGGGCTGGAGGGTATCGACTATCTGACGTCCGATACGATCCTGGACCTGTTGGTCATCCCTTCCCATCTGGTGATCATCGGGGGCAGCTATATCGCGCTCGAATTCGGTCAGCTCTATAGGCGGCTAGGCAGTGAAGTGACTATCCTGGAGGCTGGCCCCCAGTTCCTGCATAAAGAAGATGAGGACATTGCCGCCACCATCAAGCAAATCCTCGAAGAAGATGGCATCCGGATTTTCACCGGCGCGACCGTAAAGCAGATCAGGTCCGGGGATAAGGAGATTGGGCTGGAGCTCGATTGTTCCGGGACACAACATTCCATAACCGCTTCGCACGTTTTAGTGGCTACGGGTCGGCTACCCGAAACCGCGGCTCTTAATCCAGGCGTTGCCGGGATAGAGCTCGATGCACATGGCTTCGTGATCGTCAACGATAAGCTCGAGACCAGCGCTCCGGGTATTTATGCCCTGGGCGATGTCAAGGGTGGTCCGCAGTTTACGCATATTTCGTACAACGATTACCTGATCGTCTATAAGAACCTGGTGGAAAAAGCAGATTGTAGCAAGGCGGGGCGTCTACCCATCTACTGTTTGTTCACGGACCCCGAGCTCGGCAGGGTAGGGCTGACCGAGGCGGAGGCGAGAAAAAAAGGGATGAATATAAAAGTGGCAACCATGCCTGCCTCCCATATCGCCCGCGCCTGGGAGAATAGCGAGGAAAGAGGTTTGCTGAAGGCCATCGTCGACGCCGACAAGGGGACCATCCTCGGGGCTGCTATGCTGTCGGTCGCCGGCGGGGAGCTGATGACCATCCTGCAAATGGCGATGATGGGTGGTATCACCTATGATGTGCTCAGGGATGCGGTCTTTGCGCATCCGACTTTCTCGGAAGCCTTGAATAACCTCTTTGCGGGATTGGATAAATGATCACCGTTACCAATATCACCAAACGCTTCGGCAGGCATACGGCCGTCGACAACATCTCTTTCACTATAAACGAAGGGGAGACCGTCGTATTCCTGGGCGCCAGCGGCTGCGGCAAGACCACGATGCTCAAGATGATCAATCGTCTTCTGGAGCCGGATTCCGGTGAGATCCGCATCGATGGCACGCCGATCACCCAACGGCGGCCGGAGGACCTCCGTCGGGGCATCGGGTATGTCTTACAAAACTATGGGCTTTTCCCGCATTATACCATCGAAGAGAACATTGGCATCGTGCCCCAGCTGCTCGGCTGGAAAAAGGATGTGCTCTCGAAGCGGGTAACCGCCCTCATGGAAAAGCTGCAGCTGCCTCCGGAGCAATACCGGTCGGCTTATCCGGCTGCGCTTAGCGGCGGCCAGCAACAACGAGTGGGGATCGCCCGCGCATTGGCGGCGGACCCGCCGGTCCTGCTGATGGACGAGCCTTTCGGCGCCCTCGATCCGATAACCCGTTCCAGCGTCAGAAAAGATTTCAGGGAGCTGGACGAGCTACGCGCCAAGACCATCATCCTCGTGACACATGATGTACAGGAGGCCTTCGAGCTGGCGGATCGCATCTTTCTGCTGGACAAGGGGCGGATCATACAGGAAGGCACACCCGACGATCTTCTTTTCCGGCCGGCCGGCGATTATGTCCGGCTATTCCTGCAGGAGCAGCGCTTTCAGCTGGAAGCCATGCGGCTCAAGGCCGGCGACTATCCTGCCCTCAATCGTGCATTCGATAACTTCAAGAACAGACAAAGCTGATGGAGCAAAACGAAAGTCTCTGGCACTTCATGCAGCAACAATCCGGCAAGCTGCTGCAGCAGACGATGCAGCATGTGGGGCTGACCTTTATCTCCCTGCTGATAGCCGTCCTCATCGGCCTGCCTCTGGGCATTTATATCACGCGTAATAAAAAGGCGGCCGGCATCGTGCTGGGCATAGCCGGCATCCTGCAGACCATTCCCAGCATTGCCCTTTTAGGCTTCCTGATCCCCCTGCTGGGCATCGGACCCAAACCCGCGATCATGGCCCTTTTTCTCTATGCGCTGCTCCCCATTATCCGCAACACCAGCGAAGGCATCAATGGCGTTGATCCCGGCGTGAAAGAGGCGGCCCTCGCCATGGGGATGACGACTACCCAGCGACTGGTAAAAGTGGAGCTGGTGCTGGCCTTCCCCGTGATCATGGCCGGCATCCGCACGGCTACCGTCATCAACGTTGGCGTAGGGACGCTGGCCGCATATATTGCGGCGGGCGGACTGGGAGAGTTCATCTTTGGGGGCATCGCCCTGAACAACACCAATATGATCCTGGCAGGGGCCATACCTGCCGCGCTCCTGGCTATCCTCCTCGATTTCCTGCTCTCGCTGATCCAGCGTACCGGCAGCAGGGGGCGAAAGATGGCTCTTGGCCTACTCCCGCTGGCGCTGGTCGTCTTCTCGTCCTTCTACCTGCTGCCCATAGGTTTTGGCTCTCGTCTTCTGGCGGGATTTACGCCAGAGTTCATGGGCAGAAAGGATGGCGACATCGGATTGCGCTCCGAATATGGGCTTAAAATACGCACCGTCGTCATCAGCGATGCCGTCATGTACAAAGCCATCTACGAACACAAGCTGGATGTCATCAGCGGCTATAGCACCGATGGCCGCCTGAAGGCCTATGACCTCATTACCCTCGACGACGACAAGAAGATCTTCCCACCCTATTATGCCGCCCCGGTCGTCCGCAACGATGTCCTGACGAAATATCCCGAGCTATCGCCTGTGCTGAACCTCCTGGCAGGAAAGATCAACGATTCCATTATGACCCTGCTGAACTACCGGGTAGAATACCTTAACCAGGACCCTGAACAATGCGCCCGTGACTTCCTGGTATCCCTGGGCTTATACCGGCCGCCCCGCAATGGCGCCAAGGGCCCTGTCCGTCTGGGATCTAAGATCTTCCCCGAACAATATATCCTTACGGCCATATACGCCATGCTCGTCCGTGGGTATACCGACCTGCAGGTGGAGAGCAAAACGGGTCTTGGCGGAACAAAAATCTGCTTTGATGCGTTAAAGGATGGACAGATCGATATGTATCCCGAATATACCGGCACCGCATTATTGGCTATCCTCCACGCTCCCGCCGACCTGGTCGACCACCTGGCCGGCAGCGGAGACAGCGTATACGCCTATGTCCGTGACCGCTTTAGCAGGGAATATAACCTCTCCTGGCTGGACCCCATTGGGTTCAACAATGCTTATGCCCTCATGATGCGCCGCAGCCAGGCAAGACAGCTGGATATCCTAACCATATCCGATTTGGCTAACTACCTTAAAAGAGACAGATAATGACCTTGTTAGAGCAATATCGCGCTGTCCGGAAGGCCAGCGAAGACATCTGCCGCCCTCTGCAGAAGGAGGACTACGTCGTGCAGCCCGTTGTCGATGTAAGTCCGCCGAAATGGCATCTCGGGCATACCACCTGGTTCTGGGAGACCTTTCTGCTTATCCCTCAACAGCCGGGCTATCGTCCGCTAAATTCCGATTACAACTACGTTTTCAATAGCTATTATGAGACCATCGGCGCCAGGG
>JAMFRX010000082.1 GCA_026224995.1 Puia dinghuensis | reverse complement strand
TTGTCCTATGCATAAATCCAATTTTCTTTTGATCTTCTTATTGTCGGTCCTGGGATGGAATTCCGGGAACGGCCAGGACCTCCTCTCGGATCTGGGGCTATCAGTTGAGCCTGTTTATCCCGAATACGGTAAGATACTGCCGGAAGATTTTCATCCTTCCTCACCTGTAATAGATTCCAATGTGAACATCGTCGTATTGACCGACATCGGACATGCCGAGGTGGAAGGCTATTTTTTTGGCTGGCGGGTGAAATATTCGCGCTACAGGCGGCTGCTTATCAGGAACAAAAAGGGCTTCGAGGCGGCGAAGATCATGTTGACTTTCGATCCTATGCGGAATGGGGCAAGCAAACTACGCACCCTTCACGCCAATACCTATAATCTCGTAGATGGGAAAGTCATTCCGACCAAGGTAGACACCGCGGATATGTTCCTGGAAATGAAAGATGGGGACGTCAATGAGCGGTTCTCCTTTCCGGATGTCAGGGAAGGGTCGATCATCGAATACACGTATTCCATGTATTCGGGCTCCATCACTCGTTTTCATTCCTGGGATTTTCAGGGTGACTACCCGCGTCTGAAATCCGGCTATACGGTTACTTTTCCTGCCACCTTTAATTATGTCGTCAAGAGCCAGGGTGCTTTTCCTCTAACCCGGTCCTTAGACTCCGTAAAGGACAAGATCGCGGTCGGGCGCTTCAATGTCACGGCGACGGTTTACACGATCCATTGGACCATGAAGGATGTGCCGGCTATGAAGGAAGAGCCATACATAACATCCATGGATGATTATGTCGCCGGTATCCGTTTTCAGCTTTCCGAGTACACGGAGCTGGATACCAGGAAAAGGATCAAGGTCATGAATAGCTGGAAGGAATTGAATGAAAAGCTTTATAAAGACAAGACCTTCGGCGGCGTAATGACCACCTCGACGCATTTCCTGCGAAAGGAATTGCGGACGATCGTAGAGGACACTGCCAGCGAGCTGGACAAGGCAAAGGAGCTCTTTGCTTATGTGAGAGATCATTTTACCACCAGGGGCCGGGAGTTCCTTTCCGAGGACGATCTGACGGTGAAGGAGATCTTTAAGGCTCGTAAAGGAAGCGTGACGGAGATCAATCTCATGCTGACGGCCATGCTGCGGGACGAAGGGCTAACAGCAGACGCCGTCGTCCTGAGCACCAGAGGCAATGGAGTGATCAATCCGTACTATCCTTTGACGGAAAATTTGAACTATGTGGTCGTCAGGCTGCGGGTCGGCGGCAAAGAATATTTTCTGGATGCTACCGAGTCGAGGATCGGATTCGGCAAGCTACCATTGACATGCTACAATGGCTATGCGCGGGTGGTCTCTGAGCAGCCGGATAGCGCGGTGCTGCGGCCTGATTCACTCGTCGAGTTCAAGTTTACGACGGCTTTGTTATCCAACAACGACGCCGGTGACGGGGTCTCGGGAGGCTACAAGGTGATGCAGGGCTATTACACCAGCCTGAATATCCGGGATAGTATCGCCAGGGGAGGAGAGGCGGCCTACTTCGAAGACCTCCGGAAGTCCTATCCTTTCGAAGTCAGGCTGGCCGACAAGCACATAGATTCCCTCGAATCGTATGATCAGCCGGTGACCGTGCGTTATACACTGAGTTTTCCATTGGGCGGGGAGGATCGCATCTACTTCAACCCGATGCTGGCCGAAGGAATGAAAGAGAACCCCTTCTCGGCGGCGGTGAGGCAGTACCCGGTGGAGATGCCCTATGCCATCAACGAGCTGTATGTCCTGCAGATGGACATACCGAAAGGCTATGAACTGGAGGAATTGCCCAAGCCGATGAAGGTCAGGCTGAATGAAGACGACGGGTCCTATGAGTACGGATTCAGCAGCGATGGCAGCTCCATACAGTTTAGGAGCAGGCTCATCATAAAACGGGCTTTTTTCCCGGCGGATGAATACCAGTTCCTCCGTGATTTCTTTGCCTTGGTCGCCAAGAAGCAGGGCGAGGTCGTCGTCTTCAGAAAGAAAAAATAGCTTCTATCTCTCCAATTTAAAATCAGGGTCTGCCGCGGGGCGGCCGTCGTTATTCGCCAGTTTCCAGCCGGTGAGGTACATCCATATGGCCATATGGGTGATCTTCTCCGTGTCGATGCGGGCTGCCTCGTCCCGTGGTGTGTGGTAGTCCGGATGCAGCAGGGAGGTGAAGAAGAGGGCCGGGATACCTGCGCGGGCATAGGGCAGGTGGTCGCTGCGGAAGTACCAGCCTTCTATGTGCGCAGGATTATCATAGGTTGTATCCAGCAGGAAATGAGGGCCTTCTTTGTTGGCGGCCAGGCCGATGGCAACCAGGTCGCGGGAATTGCGGTGTGGAGGGAGTGAGCCCAGGAGGGCGGCGCTGTCGGGGCTGTTCCTGCCGATCATATCTCCGTTTAGGACGGCTACGAGCGAGGATCTCGGCACGGTAGGATATGCCACGAACCAGCGGGAGCCCAGCAAGCCTCTTTCTTCCGCGCCATGCCAGATGAAGAGGGCAGAGCGGCGACCGGGCTGGCGGTGGAAGGCCCGGGCTATGGCCAGCAGGGCCACGCTGACGCTGGCGTTGTCATCGGCGCCGTTGAAGATGGAATCCGTGCCGGGAATATGCCTGACCCCGTCATGGTCATGATGTCCGCTGAATACGATGTATTCCTTAGACAGCACGGGATCTTTTCCTTTTGCGATGCCTATGACGTTGACGGAGGGATATTCAAAATGTTCTACTCTCAGCTCCACTTTAAGTGTATGGCCTGGCGCTTTCACCAGGTCGGCTGCGGAGCCGTGGAGCCATAGGACGGGGGCGCGTTCGACGACTTTTTCCGTGGGATCGCCTTCCAGGGCATATGTTCCATGATCGAAATAAGCGGCATTGAGGGCCCAGCCTGCTTCGGCGAGGGAGTCGGCGATAAAGATGACGGCTACGGCGCCTTTGGCCAGGAGGCCGGCGGCATATTTACGGGCCAGCAGGGTTGGATAGCGGCGCAGCGGCAGGGAGACCTGGAGGTTGATGCCTTCTGTGGAGGCCAGCAGGGCGATGGCCTTTCCTTTGATATCCGCGCGGTCGGTATCGGCTTTGTCGATGAACAGGATGGGGGCGTTCACTGTGGCGGTGGCCGTTTGCGGGAGGAGCACTTCCGTCCATAACGGAAGGGGGTGGTCGTCAATGGTCACTGTGCTGGAGGCGCTGATGCGGTTGCGCCACATGGAAAAATACTGGAAATAGGTGCCGTCGTCGCCACCGGGGCTCAGGCCGGCTGCTTTGGCCTTTTCGGCGAGCCAGGCAGCGGCTTTCAGTTCGTCGGGCGTTCCTGCTTCGCGGCCGCGGAAGTGGTCGGCGGCCATGGCGTAGATATCGGTTCGGATATCGGTGTTGCGGATGGAGGCTGCGGCCGGGGGAAGCTGGGCGGCAGCGGGTTGGGTTAGCAGGAGAACGAGGAGGAGGCCGGGGGCCGATAGGGAGTTTTGGTATTTCATAACTAAAAGTAGCACGAATTTTGGGAAGTAACAGAGGACAAAAAATACATCATATGAAAGAAAAAGGTCAACAGCCGGCGGGTGGAGCAGCCGGCAATCTGGGTTCACATGTTGTTTTATCCGGGAGCACGCGTGCGATGCGGCCAGGAGCGAAGGTACTGGGGGTGGCGGATGCCGATGAATGGATAGAGATCACCGTCAAGGTGCGCCGGAAAAAGGCGTTGCCGGCCGCGGGGACGGCAGGCGGGAAAACGCTAAGCCTTAAGGAACTGGAGACACAGTACGGAGCCGACCCGGCGGATATGGAAAAGGTGAAGACAGTGTTAACGGGACTGGGGTTGAAGATACTGAAGGAAGATGCGGTGAGCTGTAGTCTCCGGGTTGGCGGAAGGGCGGAGGTCATAGAATCCGTTTTCCAGGTGAAGCTGTTCCATTATTCTCACCCTGATGGCAATTACCGTGGGCGGAAAGGCGATCTGCGGCTGCCTGCGGAGCTGGCGGGCATAGTCGTGGCCGTGTTCGGCCTGGATAACCGTAAAATGGTGAAGCGGCGTCCGATGCGTAAGCGGATGACTTCTTTAGATCTGGCCGGGCGGGCGGCGGCCAGCCGGGCGTGGTTCTTTCCTGCGGAGCTGGCGAAGATCTATTCTTTTCCGGCGGGCACGGGACAGGGGCAGACGGTGGGGCTGCTTGAATTCGGCGGCGGGTATTTCCCGGATGATCTTGCCACGTTCTGTCAAAATGCAAATGTGGCTGTTCCTACGGTCAAGACGGTTTCCGTTAACAATACTTCTACGAATGCGAAGGATGGGGCGGAAGGCGAGGTTATGCTGGATGTGGAGGTAGTGGCGGGCGCTTGTCCTCAGTCGACCATCGTGGTATATTTCTCCTCGTTCGATGAAAGCGGCTGGGTCAATATCGTCGATACGTCGATACATAGTTCGACGGATCCGGCGACGGTGATCTCCTGCAGCTGGGGGTTTGCCGAAGATGCGCCGGGTGCATGGACCACGGCCGCATTGGATGCCATCAACGACTCACTGCAGGCGGCTACGCTGCTGGGCATCACTGTTTGTGTGGCGGCAGGTGACGATGGCTCGGACGACGAAGTAGGCGATGGGCATGCGCATGTAGACTTCCCTTCCAGCAGTCCTTTTGTGCTGGCGGTGGGTGGCACTACCCTTAAACAGTCGTCGACGGGAGCGATCACGGAGACGGCGTGGAAGGATGGGGATGGGCTGCGGAAGGACAATGGCGGAAGCACGGGTGGCGGGGTGAGCACGCTTATCCCCCGGCCGTCGTGGCAGACGGTGTCCATACAGAGTGTGAATCCTGGATCCATCGAGGGCAGGGTCGTGCCGGATGTGGCGGCAGATGCCAGCGCCAATACGGGATATTGGACGGTGGTGGACGGGCAGGGCGGACCCAGTGGCGGCACCAGCGCCGCGGCGCCTTTGTGGGCTGCGCTGATCGCGCGGCTGAATGAGAGCATCGGTAGTCCGGTGGGGTTCCTCAGTCCCCTGCTGTACCAGGCGGGCGCGAAGGGTCAGACCCTGGGCCAGACCGGCTGTCGGGATATCGTTTCCGGGAATAACGACACGGCGTCTATAGGCGGCTATTCCGCCGGGCCGGGATACGATGCGGTCACCGGATGGGGTGTGCCGATCGGAACGGCCCTGGCGAGTGGATTGAAAAAATAAAAGAAGCGTGCCTAGCGGGGTCTCCCCGATGAATGGAAAAAAAAAGCCCCGGTGACGGGGCTTCTTTTTTAAGGGTCGAGTGGATCATATGGGTCCATGTGCAGCGCTTCCACCACCGGGTAGAAAGAAATATCGTGAATGGATAGCTGTTGTTTGTCGCGGTAGGGCAAGTATCCCAGCTCGTTGAGATTGCGCTGGTCGAAGGCGGCACCTGCGGCCATGTGCAGCTGTGATTGTGTAGTGATAAAGTCGGATGGTTTTGTAAGCGGTATCCCGTAGCGGATGATGAGCCGGTCGGCGTTGCGGATATTGGTGGTGGTATGTCGTGCGTGGGGGTCGATAAGAATGGCCTGTGGTGGGATGCCGAAGCGGGTGACCAGGAATTTTTTCATCTCTATGGCTTCGCAATAGGGGCCGCGGAAGGGATAGCAATAGCCGCCGCTGACGATGATGAATGGGGCCCAGCCATCTTTGTACCGCATGGCGGCGATAGCGCAGTGCATCTTGTTGATGGGGCTGATGGGGGTGGTGGTCAGCTCGGGGCCGTTGCCGGGGATGACGATCGTCGCAAATTTGTATTTGGACCAGTCGGTATGCGGGATCTCGCGACAGGCTGCCTGGTTTTCGCCGGTCTCCATGGGCTCGAAGCGGGCCGGCTCGTCCCGGTCGTTGAGGTCCATGAGCTGCATGGCCACGGCCAGGGAGGGATCATAGAAGAGGGTCATGCCGGAGGTGAGCTCACTAAGGTAGGCGAACATATCCTTGAGGGCGGTGCGGTAGTAGCGGCTGTTCACATTGTAGTTGGCGGTGTCGATGCGCGGGTAGCGCAGTTTTTTCCCGAGTCCGAACTGGTCGATGATATAGTTGACGCCGACGACCGTCTGTCCCCAGGCATGGAGGAGCAGCTCTTCGTTACTCAACGGCACGAAGCGCTGGTAATAGCCCGAGGGGCGAAGCTGTTTGTCGACGAGGTCGTCGAAGAGTGGTTTATTCCCAAGGTAGAGCGTGTGCAGCGCACCTGCTATCTCCAAGGAGTCCGTAGGGGAAAACCTAAGGTCGTTGAGGAGGGAGGTTGCCCAGGTGCAGGAGTCCGAGACATGGCTCTTAAGCGTCGCCAGCTGCCGGTCGTGGATGGCCAGGAGCTGCTGGTTTCCGGCCAGGAGCTGTTGCAGGGCAGGGGTCTTGCCGATCACGGTGAGCCAGTAGAAATCCTTGTCGGCGACCAGGTTCCCGGAGTGCAGGAAATGATAGTCCTGGCGATAGCCGGAGCCAGGTTGAGCGAAAAGCACGGGAGTGGCTATAAAAAAGAGGAGGATCGCCAGTAGGCGCTTTTTGTATCGGGCTGTCATTTTAAGCGATTTTTTTAGTAGTCCGGGAAAAGGATAAAAGAACTACCCGGGAATCGCGAATTAATAAAAACTTCAATATTCAGTAATCCAATCATAATGTCTCAAACGGAGAGAGAAGGGTGAAAACTGGTAATCTTGCAGTACTTATGCGACCCTTACTACTGCTTCTTTTCGCTGGGCTTGGTGTGGCGCCCGTGGTTAGCCACCCGGACAAGCCGGAAATGCGATTATCCCGCTCGTTTACCGTCGATAGCTTAGGTGCGTGTCAGGGTCTTAGCTGGCTGCATGGCAAGGCGTACCTCTATGGGGACCGCGAGGTCGGCATGATACGCGAATTCGAGCTAAAGGACGATTCACTTTTATATACGGGTCATGAGTTCAGGCTGACGATGCATGACACGGATGTCATCAATCATCCTACGGGCCTGGCGGTTCATGGGAAGGACCCGGTGTTCATGGGCAATAGCGTTATTCTCAACAAGGCGACCAAT
Organism: Puia dinghuensis; assembly: GCA_026224995.1. GTDB lineage: Bacteria > Bacteroidota > Bacteroidia > Chitinophagales > Chitinophagaceae > Puia > Puia dinghuensis_A. Next base: position 5,560 of record JAMFRX010000082.1, on the reverse strand, counting down.
CAATGGAAGGCCATCATCTATTGCATCGATTGGCCGGGGCTAATGCGGACCGGAACGCTCGACGGCGGCAACCTCCTGAATGTAATAGAAGACGATGCCTGTATACAAGGGACGCGGCCCGAATATGTGGAATACGAGCACAAATGGTATGTGGCTACGGCGGACTATGGCAACCGGGCTAACGAGGTGCGGTTGTATGATCCGGCGGTATTGCAGCATGCCAGGAAGACCACTGACAAGGGGGTGCTGTATAAGAAATTCACCTGCGGCCCCTGGGTGCAGAACCTGCAGTGGATACCGGAAAAGGGATTGCTGCTGTTGATCCAAAACAAAATAGAAGGGCGTCAATGGAGGTTCACCTATGTGGATCTCCATAAATCGCTGTCGTCCGGCAAGGCGGAGGTCGTCAGGACGGAGGATGGGATCAGCAGGGGGGACGAACTGGAAGGGTTCCACTTCCTGGGCTCGCTTTCGAAGGGAATAGCCGTGACATCTTCCAGGCGGGAGAATGTCAATTTCATAGACATAAACTGGTAAGGCGATATGCAAGCGGGGAAGCATAATGATAAGGAGCTTTGGAAGCTTATTTCCCAGAAGGATGACAGGGTGGCGTTCGAGCAATTGTACCGGCGCACTGTCCGCACGCTTATGGGAGTAATCTACAAATGGTCGGATGACACTGCAGAGGCGGAGGATGTCCTGCAGGAAGTCTTCCTCGATCTGTGGGAGAAGCGTGCGAATATCACTATTCAGAACGAAGTTTTTTCCTATCTATATAGTATGGCCCGCTATAAGATCTTCGACCGGCTGCGGGAAAAGAAGCTATCGGCAAAGCAAGTTCAGGCCTGGACCCTGGTGATGCAGGAAGAGGCGGTGCTTACGGCGGCTTTCCACGACGAAGAGCTGGTGTCCCGCGAGGCGTTGGTGTCTTCCGAGCTGGCGCAATTGCCGGCGCAGATGAAAAAAGTATACCTGCTGAGCGCCGAGCAGGGTAAGAGCATCCGGGAGATCTCGGAAGAGCTGCTTGTCAGTCCCTACACGGTGAAGAACCATTTGCAAAAAATACGCAAGCGTCTGCGGAGTGCGGCCGTAAAATTATCTTGTTTTTTCTTCTGAGAAGAGTAGTCCTTTTTTCTCTATTATCGGACCATAAGTTATGCAAGAGCAAATCAAAGAATTGTTAGAGCGATATATCAAGGGTGAATGTACAGAGGAGGAGATTGACTTGCTGGAAAAATGGTATGACCGGATAGCCGGGGAAGGAACGGTGAGGCTGGTCTCCGACGCGGATGAGGAGCGTATGGTAGTGGAGTTGAGGAAGGCCCTGCGGGAGAGAATGGGATTCCGGCAACGACATCGGGTATGGCGTTTTGCCGCCGTCTGGGCGGGGTTGATCGTCGTTTCGGGCGGGCTCTGGCTGCAATGGAACAGGCGCATGTCGCGGCCGGTTGCGCGGAAACAGCCTGCCTTTATTGAGATCACAACAGGCTATCAGCAGGTAAGAAAAGTACTATTGCCGGACAGCTCTATCGTATGGCTGAACTCTGCCACGCGTTTGTCCTTCGACCCTGCTTTTCCAACGCATAGGGAAGTCTTGTTGAGCGGAGAGGCATTCTTTGAGGTGGCGCCTGATGCGCAGCATCCTTTTGTGGTGAAGGCGGGGAATGTGTACACGCGGGTATTCGGAACCGCTTTCAATATATCGGCTTATCCCGAGGCCGGGGAACTGCGGGTCTCTTTGAAGAGCGGCAGGATAGGCGTAGCCTACAAGGGGGGAGCGCAGAAAGTGCTGAAGCCGGGTGAACTGCTGGTGTATGACAAGCGGTCCGGAGACGAGCAGGTCATGCAGCAGGCGCCGGGGGAGATGGATGAATGGACTGGCGGGCGGCTGCTATTTTATAAGACGCCGATACGGGAGGCGCTGGCACAGATAGAAGCGCGCTATGGGGTGCATATTGTTTATGATCGGGTAATTGAGGAGAGGGACGTCACGGCGAGGTTCGATAATACAGGGCTGGAAAAAGTGCTGCAATCCTTATCGTTTGGCTTGAATCTACATTTCGTGCGGAAGGGGGATACGCTGCACGTTAGATAAATACACTACCTAACAACAATCAATTCTTACGGTATGACAAGAAAATCAAAACGCAGCTTTATGGTGTGCGGGCTACTGCTTTTGCTATTGGGAGTAGCGCAGATAAGCCGGGCACAAAGTATCCGGCTCGATCTCCGGGAGACGGACCTGGCGAAGGTCGTCGCGGCATTGCAGCAGCAGGCGCCCACGGTTAATTTTACGTACAGTCAGGAAATGCTGGAAAAGGTTCATCTCGATCATGTGCAATTGAAAGCCGGCCGGTTGCAGGAGGCGTTGGAGATGCTGCAGCAGCGGTATGGGCTACAGTTCCTGATGGACGGCCGAACGGTCACTTTGAAGTATGTACAGCCTGCGCCGGTGACAGAAGGAACAGGCGGGCGGCGGATAGAGGGGACGGTAGCCGATGAGAACGGCTTGCCATTGAGCGGCGTGACGGTGCATGTGAAGGGAACACAGAATTCGGTTGCGACGACTGAGAAAGGTTTTTATTCGATAATGGTGTCGCCCGGGTCGCGCCTGGAGGTTTCTTCGGTGGGTTACAGTGCACAGGATCTGCCGGTGAAGGGGGGCTCGCCGTTGGATATCCGTATGCATCAGGGCACGGATGCCTTGAACGAAGTGGTGTTCATCGGGTATCAGAAAATGCGCAAGAGTGATTTTACCGGCGCTGTCGCCAGCGTAAAGGCGGACGAGCTGAATATCAGCGCTCCGACGGTGGGCCAGGGGCTGGTAGGAAAGGTTGCCGGAGTCGTGGTCTCGCAAACGGATGGGTCGCCGTATGCGAGCCCCAAGATCCGGGTAAGGGGGGTTGGATCGTTCAATTCCAGCACGGACCCCTTGTATGTGATCGACGGCTATCCGGCGGGCAATGACCTTTATCTCAATCCCAACGATATCGAATCCATCGACATCCTGAAAGATGCCGCCAGTGCTGCCATCTATGGAAGCCGGGCTTCAGGAGGTGTCGTGCTCATCACGACGAAGCGGGGCAAAGAAGGAAAGAGCAAACTGGAATACGACTATCAATACGGCATCAATCAATTGGCGCATAAGGTCAAGCTGTTGAACGCGCCGCAATTTGCCCAACTGACGGTAGACGGCCATAACGACAGCTACAAGGACCTGGTACAGAACCAGGGGCTGGTGTGGAATGATGCCATGTATTCCGACGACAACAACACGCGGGTGGCGCGGGTAGGCAATGGCGCCAGCGTGAGCATTCCGCCGGAGCTGTACAATTTTGCGTCGCAGACGGTGATCCCGCCGAAATACAATACGGACTGGCAGGATGAGCTGTATCGCAATGCGGCTTTTATGCGGCATAATCTTTCGTTCACCGGCGGCTCCAAGTCGATGCGGTATATGATCAGCGGCGATTACCAGGGGCAGGACGGGATCATGTTGAATACCGGTCAGCAGCGGGTGAATTTCCGCGCCAATGTGGATGGGGATGTCAACGAAAAGGTCAAGGTCGGCGCGAGCATCTCCTATACCGGCAACACCAATGAAGAAACGCAGGAAGGACGTTGGGATCATAGCCCCGCTTTTGGCGCGTTGATCTATATGCCCGTTTTCCCGGCGTATAACCCGAATGGCAGCATCGCCACGTATCTGGCGGATGCGGAATCGGCGCAATATGGATATCAATCGATCGAGAATCCAATAGCCACGGCTGAGCGGACGCAAATCAAGCGAATCGGCAACCGCAGCACCTACAATGCGTTTGCTACTTACGAATTCATCCCCCACCTGATCTTCAAGGCGAATCTGGGTTTGCAGACCTATAACGAGAAATACAATTACTATCTGCCTTCTACCTTGAGTAGTGGCACTAACCCGCCGGGTTCTGCCGCGTCCATTGCCGCGGCCAATGCCCAGCAGCAAACGACGAATTTCAAGGATGAGCTCGGAGAGTTTACGCTAACCTATGACAAGAAATTCGGTGAGCACAGCCTTAGTTTTCTTGGGGGCTTTACGAGCCAGTATACGACCCAGGACCAGCTTTTCGTCAAGGTCATCGGTTTTCAGAATGACCTGATCCCCAATATTACGGGCGGTGCGCCTGCGACGGCGACGCTCGTGCAGTCAACGAACACCGCTTACTCCACTTCGACGGCTAGCTGGACGCTAGCGTCCTACCTGGGCAGGATCCAGTATAACTATGCGAGCAAGTACTATTTGGCCGGTTCGTTCCGGACGGACGGTTCCTCGCGTTTTGGCGCGAACAACAAGTGGGGTAGCTTCCCTTCCGTGAGCGCCGGGTGGAATATCTCCAAGGAGCCATTCTACAAGGGATGGCTGGAGGACAATACGACGATGCGTCTCCGGGCGAGCTGGGGTTTGAGTGGGAACGACAATATCGGGAACTATAACAATTTGCAATATTTCACCTCACCCGTGACGACAACATTTGGCGGCGGTACCACTCCGTCTTACGGGTACGGCCCTGTCGCAGATCAAACATTGAAATGGGAGTCGACCTCACAGTATAACCTGGGGCTGGACATCGGGTTCTTCCATGACCGGCTCTCGCTGATCGCCAACTACTATGACAGCCGGACGAACAATCTGCTCGTCAACGACCCTATTTCGGCGATATCGGGTAGCGGGACGATCCTGACCAACCTGCGCAATTCGCGGATCATGAACCGGGGTTTCGACTTCCAGGTGGATGCCAAGGTGATCCAGAGCGGCGGGTTCCATCTAAATATGAGCGGCAATATCTCCATCAACCGGAACAAGGTGCTCAGTTTAGGGGGCGCCAGCACGATCCTCAGCGATGGCGCGGAGCGGACCTATATCACGCATATAACGGAGGCCGGTCAGCCCATCGGGATGTTTTATGGGTATAAGGTGGCCGGGATGGTGCGGGCCAAGGACACGGCCAATCTCACTGTCGACAACCAGAATTATAATGCCGCTACGCAGTCTTTCCCCAAGGGGTATGTCCTGAAGGGTCCGCCCCGGTCCACGGCGCAGACCAACCCGCTGCGACCGGGCGATCTGTACTTCAAAGACGTTAATGGCGATGGTGTCGTCAACAGCAAGGACCTGTCCATTATCGGGACTCCTTATCCTAAATTCACTTATGGGTTCAGCCTGTCGGCCAGTTACAAGGCTGTGGACCTCAGTGCCGCTTTTGCGGGTTCCTATGGCAACCAGGTGTTGGACGGACAGGATTACTATCTGTTCAATATGGAAGGGTCCGGTAACCAGTATGAAGAAGTGGCCAACCGGTACCGTTCGGAATCGCAACCCGGTGATGGCCATGTATACCGTGCCTCACGCGCCGGCACGCAGAGCAACAGTACCCGTCTGTCTACCTTTTATCTGCAGAGCGGTAGTTTCTTCCGCTGTACTAATATCGGGCTCGGCTATAACCTGCCGTCGATCACGGCGCTGCACAAAGCGGGCATCGATGCCATTCGGGTCTATGGAACGATCAACAATGCTTTTACGATCACG
>JAMFRX010000682.1 GCA_026224995.1 Puia dinghuensis | reverse complement strand
TTCAGGAAATCCGTAAACTTTTCCTCGTTTATTCGCCGCAGCTCTGCGTCAGCAACATTCAGCCTGTCATGTAAAAGATCATAGTCCAGCCAGGCTCTGACTTCTTTATAAGTCGGATTCTCAAAGAATTTCTCGAAGAGCGACTTAAGCCATTCCGCTCGCTTAAGTCTGACTTGACTCCAATAGTTCAGCACAGTCATAATAATGCCGACTGCTCCTAATATCTTCAGAACTATATCTAAATTGCCTGACATATAAAGACTATTTATAGCTCCGCTGGCTCGGATGCGCCACTTCGAATTCCAGCTGCTCCTTATGCAGCTCCCAATTGCTGTCGCCCTTATATTCCCAAGCCGCGACGAAAGCAAAAAGATCGTCATCGCGCAGCGCCTCCCCATCTTCTGTCTGCATCTCCTCGCGGAAATGCCCGCCGCAGCTCTCACGCCGCTGCAACGCATCCTGACACATGAGCTCGCCCAGCTCTATGAAATCCGCCACCCGTCCTGCCTTGTCGAGCTCGGGGTTGAATTCCGCGATCTCGCCCGTGATCCGCAGGTCGCGCCAAAATTCGGCCTTGAGCGCGCGGATCTCCTGTATGGCTTCTTTTAGACCGGCTTCGTTGCGCGCCATGCCGCATTTGTCCCACATGATCTTCCCCAGCCGCTTATGGAACGACTCGGGACTCTGTGTGCCGTTGATGTTCTTCAGCACCCGCAGCCGGTCCGCCACTGCCTTTTCCGCAGCTTCGAAGGCCGGATGCGTGGTAGGGATGGGCGCCGTCCTGATCTCGCCGGCCAGATAGTTCCCGGCGGTATAGGGGATGACGAAGTAGCCGTCTGCAAGCCCCTGCATCAGCGCGGAGGCGCCGAGGCGGTTGGCCCCATGGTCGCTGAAGTTGGCCTCGCCCAGCGCGTAGAGCCCGGGGACGGAGGTCATCAGCTCATAGTCCACCCACAGCCCGCCCATCGTATAGTGAACGGCCGGATAGATGCGCATCGGCGTGTTATAAGGATCCTCTCCGGTGATCTTGTTGTACATATCGAAGAGGTTGCCATATTTTTCTTTTACGACCTCCATGCCATGCTTGCGGATGGTATCCTCGCTGGGATTGTCGATGCCATGCTTCCGGCATTCGATCTTCCCATACCGATCGATGGCCGAGGCATAGTCGAGGTAAACGGCCTGCTAGGACGACCCTACTCCATAGCCGGCGTCGCAGCGTTCTTTCGCGGCCCGGGACGCCACGTCACGGGGTACCAGGTTACCGAAGGCAGGATAGCGCCGCTCCAGGTAGTAGTCCCGTTCTTCAGCAGGGATCTCGTTGGGCTTCCGTGGGTCGTTCTGTTGCTTCGGAACCCAGATACGGCCGTCGTTGCGCAGGGATTCCGACATGAGGGTCAGCTTGCTCTGGTGATCGCCGGTAACCGGAATGCAGGTGGGGTGGATCTGCGTAAAGCAGGGATTCCCGAAGTAAGCGCCTTGCTTATGCGCTTTCCAGGCAGCCGTGACATTGCTGCCCATCGCATTGGTGCTCAGGTAGAAGACATTCCCATACCCGCCGCTGCAGAGCAGCACGGCATGACCAAAATGTCTTTCCAATTCGCCGGTGATGAGATTGCGGGCGATGATGCCGCGGGTCTTGCCGTCGATGACCACGATGTCCAGCATCTCATGGCGCGTATACATCTCCACATTCCCCAGCGACACCTGCCTTTCCAGGGCCTGGTAGGCGCCGATCAGCAGCTGCTGACCCGTCTGCCCGGCGGCATAGAAGGTCCGCTGTACCTGCACCCCGCCGAAGCTTCGGTTGCTGAGCAGGCCGCCGTATTCCCGGGCAAAGGGCACACCCTGGGCCACACACTGGTCGATAATGCTGGCGCTCACCTCTGCCAGCCGGTGGACATTCGCCTCACGGCTGCGGTAGTCGCCGCCCTTGATGGTATCGTAGAACAGCCGGAAGGTGCTGTCGCCGTCATTCTGGTAGTTCTTGGCCGCATTGATGCCACCCTGCGCCGCGATGCTGTGCGCCCGGCGGGGAGAATCCTGGAAACAGAAGGCCTTGACCTTGTAGCCAGCCTCACCCAGGGAAGCAGCCGCCGAAGCGCCCGCCAGACCCGTGCCGATGATGATGATCTCGATGCTCCGCTTGTTGGCAGGATTCACGAGCTTCACATGTCCTTTATAATCTTCCCATTTTTTATCTAACGCTCCGTCGGGGATGTTTGACTTGAACATGAACTTGTTTTTTGATTATTTCAAAGGGTATCAAACCCAGTTAAAGTACATGGAGATAGGCATCATGGCGAAGGCCAGGGGCACGATGACGGCGAAGCCGACCCCGATGCCATTGAGCAGCTTCAGATACCGGCCGTTGTGGACGCCCAGCGAACGGAAAGCGCTCTGGAAGCCATGCATCAGATGATAGGCCAGCGCCAGGCAGCCCACCAGGTAAAGCGCTACATACCAGATATTCGTAAACGTCTCCTTCATCAGGCTGAAGAGGTCGTGGACGGTGACGCCGGGAGGATAGGTGACCTCGGGCATGTCCAGGAACCGGGAAGGCACCCAGAACTGACGGATATGGATCACCAGGAATAGCAGCACGAAGGTTCCCAGCCAGCCCATATAACGCGAATACCACTTGCTGCCCTTATTGCCCATGGGAACGCTGTAGCCTACCCCGCGCTTCTTCCGGTTCTGGTTCTCCAGCACGTAGGCCTGCACGATGTGCAGGATAAAGCCCAGGAAAAGACCGATCTCCAAAATGCGCATCACCACCGTGGATCCCAGGAAATGGGCGGCCATATTGAACATCTGTCCGTCGTCCATCGCCCAGATACAGGAATTCACACCTACATGCACGACCAGGAAGAGGATCAGGAAAATGCCCGTCAGGCCCATCACGAATTTCTTGCCTACGGAAGAAGTAAAGAGTTCAGACCATTTCATGCGTTCTTGTTTGACTGTTTAGTGGCCGCATGCAGTTCGCCTACGGCTCGTGTCATATTATTCGTTCTGATTATTGAGGATGAAGCATTAGCGTCCCGTCCGCGCAAATTTAGTACAGGAATGCTTGCAAAACAGTTTTCGTTTACTTTTTTTACCGTCAGGAAGACAAGCTACCGCGAAATCCCCGTTGTTTAGTATCTTAGCCGCCAAATTTGACCTCAAAAAATGAAGCAAGAAGACGATTTTGAAGCGAACCTGGCCGGTGACGAGGGACAAAGTGAAGAAAGCAAGAGCGGTTGGTTCAGACGCATCAAAAAAGGCATTCTGACCAGCACGGCAGAAAAAAAGGGGACCCCCGAAGGTCTGTGGACCAAATGTCCCAACTGCAACTATATCTGTACGGTGACGGAGCTCAGAGAGAACGTCTTCGTATGCCCCAAATGCAGCCACCACCACCGCATAGGCAGCAGCGAATATTTCGAGATCCTCTTTAACGACAACGAATATAAGATACTGTTCGAGAACATCCGGTCCAAGGACTTCCTGCATTTTACCGACCTCAAATCCTACCAGCGGCGTTTGGAAGAGACCTGGTCCAAGACGGATATCACAGATTCCATCCGAATCGGGGCCGGTAACATAAAGGACCACCACATGGTCATCGGCTGCATGGATTTTGAGTTCATCGGCGGATCGCTTGGAAGCGTCATGGGCGAACGCATCGCCAGGGCCGTAGACTACTGCCTCGAACACCGGGCGCCCCTGCTGATCATCTGTAAGTCGGGCGGAGCCCGCATGATGGAAAGCGCCTTCTCCCTGATGCAGATGGCCAAGGTGTCGGGTAAGCTCTCCCAGCTCACCGATGCCAAAATACCCTTTATCTCCCTGCTGACAGACCCCTCTTTCGGGGGGATCTCCGCCTCCTTCGGGATGCTGGGTGACCTCAATATCGCCGAACCCGGCGCCCTGATCGGCTTCGCCGGTCCCCGCGTCATCAAAGAAACCATAAAAAAAGACCTCCCGGAAGGCTTCCAACGCAGCGAATTCCTGCTGGAGCACGGCTTCCTGGATTTCATCGTCAACCGCCGCGAGCTTAAAGAACGCCTCGCCACCCTGATGACCCTCTTCAAGGGGTAAGTAGGAATAACAACTCCCGCATGAGCGAAATAAAGAACAGATCAGCCTACCACGACTATTTCATCGAGGACAAATTCGATGCGGGCATGGTATTGGCCGGCACGGAAGTCAAATCCATCCGCGACGGCAAGGTCAATTTCGTGGACAGCTTCTGCGTCTTCTTCAAAGGCGAGCTCTGGGTCCGGAACATGCACATCGCCGAATACCGCTTCGGCACCACCAACAACCACCTCGCCGTACACGACCGGAAGCTCCTCCTCAACAAACGGGAGCTCCGAAAGCTGGAGAATAAGCTCAAGGACAAAGGCTATACCATCGTCCCCCTCCGTATCTTCTTCAACGAAAACGGCTATGCCAAGCTGGAGATCGGCCTCGGCAAGGGCAAAAAGAACTTCGACAAACGCGAGTCCATCAAGCAGCGCGACACCCAAAAAGAGATCAAACGCTACCTCAACCGGCCATAGACTATCCTCAAAAGACACAAAAGTATGGCACGAAAATTTCTACTTCTTCCTCATTAAGGGGGCATTTTGATTGCTGGCTTTTTGGCAGTATCTTCATGCGATCGACCCCTTACCACCCTGATGCAAAAGTTATTATATATAGGCGCTCTCCTTTTTATATCGAGCCTCAGCTCTGCCCAGATCGTTTCCGGCTCCTGGTATGGCCACGCCGATGTTGACCTGGCCGGCATCCACAACAACTACCTCACTGAGCTCGTCATCAAACAAAAAGGCACTCACGTAGAAGGCATCTTCGGCTACTATTTTCGCGACAAATACCAGAGCTTCTTCATCCACGGCCGCTATGACCCGCAGACCCACGAGATCACCATCCTCAACATCCCCGTGATCTTCTACGGCTCCACCTCCACCCTCAACAGCATCGACTGCAATACCAATTTCAGAGGCGTGCTTATCCGATCGAAGATAGGGAGCACCGTCAAGGGTACCTTCTACCACGACAGCAAATACAAGTACACCTGCCCGGACTTAAAAGTGAGTTATGATCTGGATAAGTCTGACAATCATTTAGATAGCACAATTGCAGCTGGACCAGTGGCCGCCACGATCTGGAAGCCCAAGGACGACGATTTCGTCGTGGTTGCCGCGAGGCCAGCCTCCCTGCCGGCAACCCTGGCCACTACCGACTCCGCCAAAGCTTCGGCCCTTCCCGTTTCCATAAGTCCCGACAGCAAGGCAGCCTTTACACCGCCGCCCCCCGACCCTACTCTCGTCGACCACCAAAAAATTGAGGAGGCCTTCGCCAAACGCAAGCCCGTCCTCAACAAAATATACGAAATAGAGTCCGACTCGGTGAGGCTCAGCTTTTACGACAACGGCGAGATCGACGGCGACAGCATCTCTGTCTTCGTCAACAACGGCCTCCTGCGTTCCAACGAGGCCGAGACCGTCCAGCGCGTCTT
>JAMFRX010000681.1 GCA_026224995.1 Puia dinghuensis | reverse complement strand
TTACCGCACCCGATTTCAACAGGTCCGTCCGCAGCGCATCAAAGTGATCGTGCAGGCCCGTCGTCGACATATAAGTAATCACCAACCCCTCCCTGCTATAGCCTACCGGGCGATCCTTCGCGAATTGGATCTGCTTGAATACCACGATCGTCCCAATGATCAGGCCAACGGACACGGTGAATTGCAGCACCACAAGGATCTGCCGCGGTAATGCCGCGAACCTCCCCGCTTTGAACCCACCCTTCAACACCTTCACCGGCCGGAACGAAGACAGGTAAAAAGCGGGATAGCTTCCAGCCAGGATGCCCGTGAATAAAGTAAAGGCAAGACCCGCCACCCAAAACCACGGGTTGCTCCATAAAATGAAAATTTGCTTGCCCGCAATGTCGTTAAAAAAGGGTAACGCCAACTGCGCCAGCACCAGCGACAACGCAAAAGCCAGAACAGCGAAGAGCAACGATTCAACGAAGAACTGACTGACCAGCTGCCCCCGCAACGAACCCACCGTCTTGCGGATCCCAACCTCCTTCGCCCGCTTTTCGCTCCGCGCCGTGCTCAGATTCATGAAATTAATGCAGGCCAATAGTAGGACGAATAACCCGATGATGCCGAACAGCCAGACATATTGTATCCTGCCCCCAGCCACACGCCCATCTTTGAATTCGGAATACAGATGCCATTTGCTCATGGGATGCAGGAAGAGCGCCGGCTTCAACGCCGCGACGTCTGCATTGACCCTTTTCAGCTTGGCCTCTTTGATCTTCGCGGAAACAGTTGGCATATCGGCGTTATCGGCCAGCTCCACAAAGAGCTGATTGAAATTATTGTTCCAGCTCGTACGCCTTTGCTGGGAGATGCTGCGCAAGTAATAATCCCAGGGCGCAAAAAAATCAACTTCATCAGACCCTAAAGTACTGTTCAACGGCAGGTCTTTATAAACACCCGCAACGGTAAAATTGGCCGTATCGTCCAATCGAACGATCTTATTCAATGCGTCGGCCTTGCCAAAAAGCGCATTGGCCAGCCACTGTGAGATCAATATGGAGCTGGGATCATTCAGGCGATCGTCGGAGCCTTCCACCATCGTCAACCCAAATAATTCCGGCCCGGCCGGCTCAACATAATTGCCGGTCGTCGTCAGCTTCTTTTCACCTACCGAAGCGACCGCATCCTGGCTCCAGGACGATAGCGCGACCCGCTTGAAGTTGCTGCCATAGTTCTTGCGCAATTCGGCGCCCAACGGAATTGGGATCGCCTGGTCCGTTCCCACGACGCCATTATAGGTCATGTTCTGCATCACCTGCGCCACCCGCTTGTAATTCGGATTGTATTGGTCGAAGCCCAGCTCATCCCAAAGCCATAGCCCTATCAGTATAGCCACAGCCATTCCGATGGCCAGACCGGCGATATTGATGGCGGAATGCGCCTTGTGCTTGCGCAGGCTGCGCCAGGCAATGACCAGGTAGTTCTTTATCATGGTATGTGTTTATTCGCTCCTTAAGCTCTTCACTGGATTAGCCAGCGCCGCCTTTACACTCTGATAGCTCACCGTCAGCAGCGTGATCAGCAAAGCCCCGACTCCCGCTCCCGCAGGGATCCACCACACGATCTCCGTCCGGTACGTGTAATGTTGCAGCCAGCTGTGCATCAGATACCAGGACAAGGGCAGGGCGATCGCCAACGCTATTCCCACCAGGGCCACAAAATCCTTGTTCAACAACCCCCATAGATTCACGACAGAAGCCCCCAGCACCTTCCGCACCCCGATCTCCTTGATCCGCTGCTCCGCCATAAAAGAGGCCATGCCGAACAAACCCAGACAGCTTATAAAGACGGCCAGCACGGCGAATACGCCTGCCAGCTTACCGGTACGCTCATCGTCGGCGAACTTCTTCGCATATTCCAGGTCCACAAATTTGTAGGTAAAAGGATCGGCAGGCGAATAGACCTTGTAAGCCTCCTCTACCTGCTGCATAGCCGTATGAGCGCTTACGTTCGGGTTGATCTTGATGTTTAGATAACCTCCAAAGCCCGAACTAAGCCGGAAGATCGTCTGCCGCACCGGCTCAAAAGGCGACTCTGTGACCATATCCCTCACCACCCCTACAACGCGGTAATCTTTCCCCCAAACCTTCACATTCTCACCCAGCGGATTCTTGAGATTCATATATTTCACGGCTGCTTCGTTCAGGATCAACGCCGCGGTGTCCGTTGCCATCTGCGCCGAAAAATCCCTGCCGGCGACAAATTCCCATCCCACGGTCTTCCCATACTCCGAGGCGACCCAGATATTCGCAAAATCACTCGCCATGCTCGGGTCCTTCCCCGTCCACTCGATACCGGTAGTACTGTTATTTATTCCTGTGGCCGGACTCGACGACTCTGCTATGCCCGCCACTGCTCCGGTCTTAAGCAGGTCCGTCTTAAAAGCCTCCATATGATTGTGGAGGTCATCCGTCGCCATTTGCATATTGACCAGCCCGGCCCGGGTATAGCCTACCGGCCTGTCCTTGGCGAAATTTATTTGCCTGAGCACTACGAGGGTCCCTACGATCAGTATAACGGAAACGCTGAACTGCAGCACGACAAGCACCTGCCGCGGCGCGGCGGCATACCTGCCGGCCTTGAAAGCGCCTTTCAGCACCTTTACCGGGCGGAAAGACGAGAGATACAAAGCCGGATAGCTTCCGGCGATCAGCCCGGTGACCAACACGAAGAGCAGCCCTGCCCCCCAAAAAAAGACCTCATCCCAGGGCATGACCATCTTCTTATCCGCAAGGGTATTAAAGAAAGGCAGGAAAAGCCAGGTGAGCAGTAGCGCCAAAACAAAGGCGAGCCCGGCGATCAGGATGGACTCGGTATAGAACTGACTGATCAGCTGCCCTCGCAGCGAGCCCACCGTCTTCCGGATGCCTACCTCTTTAGCCCGCTTTTCGCTCCGCGCCGTGCTCAGGTTCATGAAATTAATACAGGCCAGCAGCAGGACGAACCCACCGATGATCCCAAATAACCACACATACTGTATCCTCCCACCCGTCTGCACGCCATTCTTGAACTGCGAATGCAGCCACCATTGGCTCATAGGCTGCAGGAAGAGAGCCGGCTTGAATTTGGCTTCGTCCTTCCCCACCTGGTTGAGCTTGGCGTCTTTTATTTTCTTAGACACGCTCGCCATCTCTGCATTGTCCGCCAGCTGCACGAATAATTGAAAGGAGTTATCGCCCCAGTCATTCTCCGTCCTCTTCTCCAGAACATTATCCGCATAATAGATCCAGGGCGCGATAAACGACATGCCGCTCTTGCCTGCCCAGGAATTAGCCGGCGGATCGGCATATACACCATTGACGGCAAAATTCCCCTGGTTGTCTATCCGCACCGTCTTATTCAACGGGTCCGTTTCGCCAAAAAGCGCCCTGGCCAGCGATTGCGAGATCAAAATAGTACCAGGACTTTCCAATCCCTTGGAAGAGCCTTCGACAAAGCTAAACCCATAGATCTCCGGGCCGCCCGCTTCCATAAAACAGCCGGACTGATTCAGCTTCTTGTCCCCAACCGTCACCACGTGCGGCCAGATCCACGAGGACATGACGATACTCTTGAAGTCGCCGCCGTATGTTTTCCGCATCTCCTGCCCCAGTGGCCTGGGTATGGACTTCTGCGTGCCGGTCACCCCATTGAATGTTTGGTGCTGCATCACCTGGGCCACCCGCTTGTAATTCGGATTGTATTGGTCGAAGGTCAGCTCATCCCAGATCCAAAGCCCGATGAGCATGGCTACCGCCATCCCGATAGCCAGACCAGAGATATTGATGAAACTATGGGTCTTATGCTGGCGCAGGTTGCGCCAGGCAGTCGTTAGGTAGTTTTTTAGCATGCCAATAACGCTGCCAGAAGCATACCGGGTTTTAATTCACTGACAGTCAAAATTGTGCAATACACTCCACTCCTAATCTGTTCGTTTTCGATACAGCGGATGTCCGTATATTAGCTCTCTATGGCAAATAGCACGATCAGGCCCGCGGTCACCGCCGACCTGCCCACCCTCCGCGAGTTCGAACAAGGCGTCATCCTCGCCGAACGTCCCATGGACCCTACCATCAAACCCGGCGCCATCCGCTATTACGACCTTCCCGCCATGATCGCCTCGCCCGACGTCGAGCTCCTCGTCGCCGAGTTGGACGGCGCCCTCGTAGGCTCCGGCTATGCCCGCATCGAACCGGCCCGGCACTATCTCATACATGCCGTCCACGCCTATCTTGGCTTCATGTATGTCGACCCCGCCCACCGCGGTAAGGGGATTAACACCCTGATCATCGAGGCGCTCCGCCAATGGGCCCGCTCCCGCCAGATCACCGAGCTCCGCCTCGACGTCTACGTCGAAAACATCCGCGCCATCAAAGCCTATGAGAAAGCAGGGTTTACCGCCCACATGCTCAATATGCGCTTACCGGTTTAAACAAACGTTTGCACCCCGAATAACCACCCGGATCACTTATGTTTGTTTGACTAAAAAATTGCCCCATGCATAGAAAGGACTTCATCCGTTCGGGTACCCTCACCGCCCTCGCCCTCGCCACGACCCCCGCTACCCGCGCCCTTGCCGGCAAAGCCAACCCCGCCGCCCCCAAGCCCCGCCTCGCCATCATCGGCACCGGCCTGCGCGGTCAGGGCCATCTCGGCCTGCTGCTGCGTCGTGACGATGTAGACCTCGTCGCCATCTGCGACATCGACGACCACATGCTCGCCAGCGCCAAAAGCGCCATCACCAAGTCCGGTAAGAAGATGCCCCAGGTCTATACCGGCAGCCCCTATGCCTGGCAGGACCTGTTTAAGCAACAGCAGCTGGACGGAGTGCTCATCGCTACCCCTTGGGATTGGCATAAGCCGATGGTCATAGGCGCCCTGGAAGCCGGCGTCAAATACGTAGCCACGGAAGTCATTTTAGGCATCACCCTCCAGGACCATTGGGACGTAGTGAAGGCCGCCGAAAAACACGACGCCCATGTCATGATGCTGGAGAACGTCTGCTACCGCCGCGACGTGATGGCAGTCCTCAATATGGTCCAGCAGGGCCTCTTCGGCGAGCTCATCCACCTGCAGGGGGGCTATCAGCATAACCTCCGGGGGATAAAATTCAACAACGGTCAGCCCGACGGCGGCATCGGCTGCGAATTCGGCGAGAAAGCCTTCTCCGAAGCCCGCTGGCGCACCGAACATTCCGTGCACCGTAACGGCGACCTCTATCCCACACATGGCATCGGCCCCCTGGCCCACTATATCAATATCAACCGGGGTAACGTCTTCACTTCGCTCGTCTCCTTCTCATCCAAATCCCGCGGCCTCCACGATTATGTCGTCAAACACTGCGGCGAAGAACACCCCAGCGCCAAGACCCGCTTCAAGCTCGGCGACGTCGTCACCACCTCTATCAACTGCGCAAATGGCGAGACCATCCTGCTGCAGCACGATACCAACCTGCCCCGGCCCTATTCCCTTGGCTTTCGCGTCCAGGGCACCAACGGCCTCTGGATGGACGTCGCCAACGGCATCTATGTAGAAGGAAAGTCGAAAGACGACCAGTGGGACGAAGCAAAGGTCTGGCTGGACAAATATGACCACCCGCTCTGGAAACGCTGGAGCAGCGACGCGGAAGGCGCCGGCCATGGCGGCATGGACTTCTTCGTCGTACATGCCTTCATCGAATCCATCAAACGTAAAACGCCCACTCCCATGGACGTCTACGACGCCGCCGCCTGGAGCGCCATCACGCCGCTCAGCGAGCAATCCATAGAGCTTGGCAATGCCCCGGTCGCCTTCCCCGACTTCACCTCGGGACAATGGATGTACCGCAAATCCGATTTCGCGCTGACCGACGAGTATTGATCCAGGCTACTGCCTGTCTTCGCCGAACAATGGACCAGCTGCTTCAATCATATGCAGCCCTACTCCGGCAAAACAGCCGTCATAGCAAAATATTCAACGTGGGTCAAGGCCCCGGCAGGATCGCCCGAGACCAGCTCCCTTAATTCCGCCTCATTCTCCACTCCCACGACCCCCATGCCGAAAGGCCCCTTGGGATCGAGGACGGGACCGAATACCACAACCTTACCCTGTGCCTGCCAGCCACGCCAGTACGACGCATGCGCCTGCATGGTAACCCTTTCCTCGGGAGTCATGGTCTGGGGAAAATCAGGGCGGATCGGATTGAGCCGTACAAAGAAGTATTTCTTTTCCATAGTCGGAGTTTGCGCACAAGATAGTATCTTTAGCTATCCCCTTAACCAGATAAATTCACCCCATGTTCCCCCGTCTGACTATGCGCATATTGGCAATGGCCCTTAGCCTATGCCTGCCCCGCACACTCCCCGCACAGCCAACGGCCGCGCCCGCTCCATATGATACCGTCCTGTTCAAAGCCATCCGCTCCGGCGACGCCACGGCCCTGCAGCAAAGACTCGATGCCGGCGCCGACCCCAATGCCATATACGACGGCTCTTCAGCCCTAATGGCCGCCACCCGCAGCGGCAGCCTGGACCAGATGCGCCTCCTCCTCGACCACGGCGCCGCACCCAATTTCGCCGACCAGGACAGCATCACAGCCCTCTGGCTGGCCGTTCCCGATACCGCCAGGACCAGGCTCCTGCTGGATCATGGCGCCGACCCATCCCTGTTCTCCAAACAACATTATAGCGTACTGGTAAAGCTGGTCAGTTTCGCCGGCACCACACCACTCCTCCAATCACTGCTGGCAAAAGGCGCCGACCTCAAAAAAGCATCTCGCGACAATATCCTGCTCTACGACGCCGCCAGCACCGGCGATACCACCCTCCTGGGCCTGCTCCTGCGCTATGGCTTCAGGCCCGACGACACGACTTTCTTCGGCGACTACCCCATAATCGCCGCCCTGAACTTCCGCTGCTTTGCGACAGTCAGGATGCTTGTTGACAATGGCGCCAACGTCAATGTACACGTACCCAATTCCTACCTGGCCAACATGCACGGCATGACCCCGCTTATGCTGGCAGCCTTCGGGGATGACGAACGCTCCTTCTATTACCTCCTGGACCACGGCGCCGACATAAACGCCAAAAGCCATAGCGGCTATACCGCCCTCATGTACCTGCAGCTGGCCGAGGCCGATCATCCAGATCTGACCAAGGCCCTGCTCGCCCACGGCGCAAAGCCATCTATCAAAACCGCCGATGGCGCCGACGCCCTTACCCTGGCCTCTAAAAAAGGAAATACCGCATCTGTTCAACTACTCAAACAACAATAGCTGCTCTATGCGCCTGAAGATAATTTCCCTGACGTTACTCCTGACAGCCGCCATCACTCTGATCATCGGCTGGAAGACAAAGCCGCCGCATACGGCCACCGAAGACATCCGCCGCTCCATCGCCAAAAGCCTTCCCCTCCTGCAGCTGAGCGGCGCAAAATTCATCGTCCGAAGCTCAAATCATTGCGTCTCCTGCCATCATAATATCCTTACCGCGCTTGTGGAAGAGAAGAGCAAAATAAAGGGCATCGCCTTCGTCGATACCTTCAGCACTAAACGCATCCAGGCCAACATCCTTGGCCTCCACTTCGTCAGCAACCCCAACCTGCCGGACAATTTCCTCCCCGTCAAGTTCATTCCAGCCTACGCTCTGCTCCAGCTTCATGCCGACAACTATCCCCCTGACGCCAATA
>JAMFRX010000680.1 GCA_026224995.1 Puia dinghuensis | reverse complement strand
CAGATATTGAGGAATGCCGCCCATGGTCATATAGAGCTGCAGGATCTGGTATCTGTCGAGGTTAATATGTCGCGACTTTAAGAAAGCTTCCGTTTCGCCGATGGTAAAAGGGAGTAGCTGTATCCGCTTGGTCACCCTGTTATGCAATCCTCCTCTGTTATTGATGACATTATGTATGATCCAGGTTGCGGCAGAGCCACAGATGATCACAATGAGATTGGGTTGCCGGGAGGCCCAGGTATTCCAGAAGTTCTCAAAGGCAGGCAGGAAACCGGACCGGGGAGTGTTGATCCAGGGGAATTCGTCGAAGAATACGGCCCTTCTTTCTTTTTGGAGCAAGGGCAGGAGATAAGTTTCCAGCATGGTGAAAGCCTGTAGCCAGCCGGTAGGTTTAGCCAGTGGCATGCCGCCTATCGATGCGGATAAGAGCGAGGTGAAGCTTTCCAGCTGCTGGTCGAGAGAAGCATTGTGCATGCCCGTGAATTCGAATGCCAGTTCCTTGTGAAAGACATTCCTTATCAGGAAAGTCTTGCCTACCCGCCTGCGACCGTATACGGCGACCAGTTCGGCTTCGTTGGAAGCGGCGACAAGTTTCAAATCCGCTTTTTCTTCCTGGCGACCTATGACAATCGATGCTTTTATAGTGCTATTAATCAATTATTTATGACTTTTGGCTGGATTGAGATAAGCTCAACTCAGCCAAAACTAGGAAAAAAATAGAGATTTGGCTAGATTGAGATAAGTTCAACTCAGCCAAAACTAGGAAAAAAAGGCTGATTTGGCTGGATTAAAGTTGAAAACTACATGGAGCGCCGCCCGGTCAGGAGGCAGTTGTCAGGCCTGTGCCTTCCGTCAGCTTCACCGATCCCTGCTGTACATCCAGCACATGGGGCATCCCATATTTGAGGGCGTAGTTATTCTTTTGATGGCCCACGGGGAAGTCGAAGCAAACCGGGTAGGCATAGGGCTTTATCCGTTCGGCGACGATATCATACACGGAATGGCCGAACTCTTCCCCGGCATCGTCGGGCTTGACCTTGAAGCCGCCGACGACGAGCGCGGCCAGGCGGTCGAGCTTTCCCGTGCGCTGGAGGTGCCAGAACATGCGATCGATGCTATAGAGGTACTCGCCGGTGTCTTCTACGAACAGGATCTTGCCGGCGGTGTCGATGTCGGAGCGGGTGCCGGCCAGGGATTCGATGGTTTTGAGGTTGCCGCCGATCAGGGGGGCGGTCGCCCGGCCGGGCCGGTTCTGAGGATGAGGGGTAACGTTGTATTCCATTTTCCCGCCGGTGAGGGCCTGGCGGATAGAAAGGATGCATTCGGCTTGTATGGGTTCTGCCTTGGACCAGTCATCCGGAAAGCTATTGCACATTTTGGAATGGATGGAGGCCAGGTTGAGATTGGTATGAAGGTGGCATAGGATAACGGTGATATCGCTGAAGCCGATGATCCATTTTGGATGTTGGGTCAGCGGTGAGAAATCCAGCTGGTCTATCAGGTGGACGGCTCCGTAGCCGCCGCGGGCGCAAAGGATGGCGCTCAGGTCCGGGTCGCGCAGCATCTGCTGAAAGTCTGCGGCTCTTTCCGCGTCGGTACCACCGAAGATGAAGTCCTTCTTGCCTACGGTGTCGCCGATCCTGATGCGGAAGCCCCAGCTTTGAATGAGCTGTATGGCCGGCTGGATCTCTTTGACGGTGATGTCCCCGGCAGGGCAGGTGATGCCGATGGTGTCGCCGGTGGAAAGGTTTGGAGGTATGATAAGTGGGTTGAGGGGAGCTGCCTTACTTGAAGCCAGCATAGGGCCGGCAGCACCGATCGCCAGCAGGGAGGACAGAAAGTTTTTCCTATTCATCTTTACAATTATATTAATATTGTCGCAGCTTAAAATTACTATTTTAAAAATATGCGTTTTTTATTGGTAATCCTGCTGTTGCTATCAGGATATGGATGGGAGGCGAAGGGGCAGGATCTTACCGGACAATGGACGGGTACTGCCACAGACGGGGTGTCGGAGAGCAAGCAGAAGCTGGTCCTTAGCATTACCGAAGGGGATTCCTCTTTTGGCGGCGTACTACACTGGTATTCGCCCGAGACGCAAACGATACGGCATATTCTTGTGAGCGGACGATTTTTTGCCAGGGATTCCATCCTGACCATCCGGGAAGACAGCTCGAAGAGCATCGGTGCGGAGGGGAGTACTGCATTCGCGGCAGGAAGAAGTGCGGACAGCGGGACAAGGGCCGGCGGCCTGCAAACGGGCACGGCCGGGCCGCCGGGTGGGTTTTATATCCTGTTCTATCGCAGGACGGCGGGTCGCAGGGACATGCTGGAAGGGCATTGGCAGACCACGGCTGATTGGACCGGAAAGCAGGGCGACCTGACGATCCGGCTGGAGAAGAAAGCGCCGCCTTTTATTCCATTACCGGTGATAAAGCCGCCCCACAAGAAAAAAGATTCCACCGACGCCAAACAATACCAGTTCTTTCGTGACCGCGAATCCGTCGTTGCGGCCCATATCCCCGTGCAAGGCACCGATACGATCCGCATAGAGCTGTATGACAACGGGGAGATCGACGGGGATTCGGTGAGCCTGTATCTGAACAACGAGCTCGTGCTGCAACATCTGAGGCTGGAGGCGCAGGCCAAGGTGCTGCTGATCCCCATAGACAAAAGCCTTCCCACCAACACCCTGGTTCTCTTCGCCGAGAACTTAGGCAAGCTCCCGCCGAATACCGCGCTCATGGTAGTGACGGCACACGGCAAGACCTACAATCTTTTCCTGTCCACCGACTACAAGAAGAATGCGTCGGTAGAATTCTCGCTGCAGGAGTAAGACACTCCAGGAGTGGCGGAAAGGGCGTAAATTTGCAGCCCATAGGCCGCCAGATGGCTGCCGAGTATATTTATTATGACGAATCAACCAAAAAGATACCTGATCACGGCAGCCCTGCCTTATGCCAATGGACTCAAGCATATCGGTCATTTGGCCGGGGCCTAT
>JAMFRX010000081.1 GCA_026224995.1 Puia dinghuensis | reverse complement strand
CATCTGATCCATGACCTTGCTTTTGCCGGGAAAGTAATTTCCTTTGATCTTCGCGGTTTCGTCATAGGGCGAACCGCCGATCAGTATTTTTTTAGCCTTCGGCAATGCTTTCAGTTTCGTTTGCAGCAGCTCAAAATAGTGATGCGCCTCTTCCAGGTGCACCCTGGCGACGGAATCGGCATTGGCGGCTAGGAATTCATAATAGCCCGAGTCGTTCATCCCAAAGGTCAGGCAGACTACCGTCGGATCGGCCGTGACAACATCGTCATCAAAGCGGTCATAGATATTTTTGGCCCGGTCGCCCCCGATGCCGCGGTTGAAAATGATGATCCTTCGTTGCGGGAAGTGCAGCATATAATACAGCCAGACATAGCTCTCATAGTAGCCCGCCTCCGTGATGCTGTTACCTACAAAAGTGATCCGGTCCCCGCTCTTAAAGGGCTGCACCTGCGCGTTTGCCGTTGCACCCGCGGCCAGAAGGATCAGGAAGAGGACGAATAGTTTTCTCATTTTATCAGGTTGTTGAATTGAATAGTTCGGATACCAAAACGGGGCGCAGTAACAAAGACAAACGGCTCTCCCCGTCCGTCCTTTTTGATCTCCAGCTGCTGCAGGAGCTTTCCATCCAGCGTGACCAGGTTAGCGGCTGTAACCGGGAAGCCGGGGTAGATCCGCTGTAAGCTATCCTTCCCTTCCGCGTTGAAGACCCTTACCAGTACATCGGTCCCAGAGACGGTGATCGCCGATACTTCCCACCCCGGACTGTACAAACGAAGCAGCGAATGCGCCGCCATCGGCTGCCCTGCGGAGGCCCCTTGCCCGGCCAATACCCCTTCCCCGGCGGATGCCCCTCGCTCGCCGGAAGCCCCTGCCTGCCCAGCGTATACCAACAGCGGTTCATTGTACCTGGTACCCGCCGTCCAGACCCCGGCCTGATCCCAGCGCCCTGTATGTGGCAGTAGAGCATAATCCATCGTCGTCGGCCCGGTGATCGAATAATCGCGGCCAAAAAGCCCGGGACCGGAGTATTGAACCGTCAGCGCCAGCGGATAGCGCGACCCATGAGAATAGGAAGTCGTTTCATCGCTGAACACAGCCAACCCGTATTTATCGACCCCATCCGCGACATCCACCCAATTCACGACGACGGTATTCTTGATACTGTCCCAGCTGTCGAAGAAAGTATCGCCCAACCCACTTTTCAAAACATCGAATGGCGCGTTCTTATAAACAGTACGACTCATTGCCACAGGGAAGAGCACCTGCAGCTTAAAGCTATCGTTATAGAATTCTTTTTTCAAAGGATACCCCTTTATGCTGTCCGGCGATTCCCCTATTTCATGGTTCGCTGTCCAGTCGATCTCCAGATGAACGTCGATGCGCGGCTCGCCTTGTGTCAGCGTAACGATTTGGGTAAAGGGTGTTCCCGCGATCGATCCCTTGACCCGCACCCTTACCCGGAGAGGTCCGTTCTCAAGAATATCGAGCTGTGCGGGCGTTTCGCTGCTGCTGTGAAATCCACCCTCGCGATAGAAATTGCCGCGCAGCTCGTTAAAGCGCCGCACTCCCCTGGACTCAGTAAAGACCTTGGCGTTCACCCCCTTCGTCGCCAGCCGGGTGATGACGCCCCCCTTGGACGGATCAACACTAAGCGAATAAAGATCGGTCTCTATCTGACAGACCCCGCTATTTTCACGGGTAACGTGTGCACCGTCCACAGGCAAAGGTTCGCCCCGTCGAAGCTGATAAACAGCATACCCCATTGGCGGCACATGGGCGCGAAACATCAGCCGGCCGCTATCAACCTGCTCAAGGACCGCCCGCCCGCGTTCATCTGTAACAACAGCAGACGACCAACCAAAAGGTAAGCCGGCCTCCACACATTCATCACGCGCATCAACAAGGGTATTAAATACAAAAACCCCATCCCCCAAAGCCAAAACCCCCATCGATTGCCCTAGGATACTGTCGCAACGCCGCTCAGTATTGCCCGTCCACTCCTCCACATACTCAGCCCAGGTCTTCCCTCTCCGCTGGTTGTACGGAACGATCCAGCAATCGTGATGCTGTGAAAGCAGAAGCGTACGCCATGCCTCATCGAAAGAAGCCCCCGGCCATGGTAAGGCTTTATAAACCGCCGCCAGCGACGCCAGCTTTTCCGCCGCGACGATCCTGTTCTCCGCCCGGCGGACCTTGCGGGCAACCTCCTGCAGGATCTGTCCGCCCCAGACCAGACTAACCTGCACATCTTCTTGGCTGAAATGCCAGTCCTGCTGCGGTTTTCGGTTGGTCTGGTTTTCAAAATAGCCTCGCCAGGTTTGATACAGCGTTGGATGGTAAGAATGGGTCACATCCTGCATGTCATCGCCCGACAGTTTGCCATCGGCCCGCCGGACCTCATCGCCCGGCCGCGGCCGGTAGTCATCCCCCGGCTTTATCCAGGGGCCATAAGCCCACCCCGCATCCTGCAGGCACATCCCCACCGGATGGCTGATCCCAGCCTTAAACGAGCGAAGGATATAGTCGACAGAATTATTGGCCGCAATGGTCTCCCAGGTGGACTTTGGTTTCAGGGCTTCCACTGCATAACGGGGAACGGTCAGCACCCGACTGCCGTCCGGACCGACCCAGTTGACCAGTTCCCCGCCATAGGCCCGAGTATACCCGCCCCAGCAGGTGTTGGGATTTTTCAGCGACGCATAGCTGAACCCATAAGATCGAAGGATCTGGGGGAGCGCGCTGGTAAAGCAAGGCTCCTCCGATGAGTAGGTTGAAAAGATAAGGCCCGGAAAATGCTGCCGAAGCTTGCGCATGCCATAGTACAGCTGCCGGATGATACTTTCGCCGGAGATATTGTACAAATATGATTGGCCATAGGCCGGGTTGATGTATTCCACGCGACCCTGCGCCGACTGGTCCGCTATCTTGACCTTGAAGGCTTCGTAAGATAAGGGATCGCTGACAGCGATCGTATCCCAGGACTCGGGCTCCAGCTCCAGATTGATCTTCCAATCGGGATACTCCTCCAGTTTCTCCACCATGAATTTAGTCTGCCACGGAGGCAGATGCCCATAGATGCCCCCATGGTAGCCATCGATGAAATAGGCCGGCGTTTGACCACACAAAGACAAACTGATCAAAACAAAAAAGCTAAAATACAATCTCATGTTAGTTGTTTTCAGGCCAGTCGTCAGTCCGGAAAGGCACCACCGGCCAGCCGGCGCCATTCTCCACATTGGTCACAGGATAGTTGGTAAAGGCATAACGAACGGCCACCGGCTTTTTCACCTTATCGCAATGCACGATGATCTCATCGCCTTCGATCCGGGCCTGCGCCGGATAAAAGTGGTGATCAGCGCCCGCCATGGTAAAAAAGGCAGGATCTTTACCATCCTTCGTCCTCAGGCCGCCGCTGACCGTTCCCGGTTCAAAATGGATGAGAGCCTCCCGACCGATGACCTCGACGAAACGGTATTGCGGTCCACGCCAAACGAAACCCGCTAACCCATATTCCCGGTTCAACGCCATAGCGGCGAGGCGTTCACCCACCGGCTTCTTATTCACCGGATGGAGATTCTTGCCTTCACCTACGTCCATCGTGACGACCATCCCTGTATTTGTCAGTGTGGCGATCTTTTCCTGGGCCTCCCGGAAGAAAGCGTAATCCGCCAGCGTCGAATCAGGCTGATCATAAAAGTAAGGCGCCACCTGCACATAGTAAAAAGGGAGATCGCCCTGACCGAAGGCCTGCCGCCAGCTGCGGATCAGAGCCTGGGTCAGCAGCGTATAGGACGCTCTTTCGGTTCGGTTGGACTCGCCCTGGTACCAGCAGATACCGCGGATCGAGAAATGACGGAGGGGATGGATCATCGCATTATATAGCAAGTAGGGCCGGGTCACCTTCTCGAACGAAAACCCGCCGTCGATATGCTCCTTGCCATGCGGGCCTTGAAGATAAGGCTCCAGATAGCGCCGGTCGAGCAGGGTATCTTCTGCCAATACCGCCCTGGGCACATAGGCCTGAGCGGCCGAGGCGCCGATGCCGGAAAAGATGATCCCTATGGGAACGTCCAGCGTCTTTTGCAATTGGCGCCCAAAATAATAACCCACGGCGCTGAATCCGCGTACTGTCTTAGGCGAGCAGGACACCCACACCCCACCTCTCTCTTCGACTGGCCGATCGCTGAAGTTCAGGCTG
>JAMFRX010000080.1 GCA_026224995.1 Puia dinghuensis | reverse complement strand
TTGGTTTCCATCGTCTTATTGGGTTAGGCTGGCGCTTGCCGGCACAAAAGACTATTTGACCGCAAAAAAGCAACCATTAACATTTCATTTGCGTATTATGCCAATTAGGAAAACTAGTTTGTGCGTTCTTTCTATTATCTACCACATTTAAATACCGCACAACGAATTGATCGCAGGAAACACGCAAATACATGCATTAATCGCTGGTTGCCGGGTCAATGACCGTGCGAGCCAGAAGGAGCTGTACAATCTGCTGAAAGATTATGCTGTGAAAATCTGTTACCGTTATCAAAATAATCTTGAGCAAGTGGAAGAGATAATGAATGAAGGGTTCATCAAACTTTTTAAGAACGTTCACCAATTCGAAGAGTCGCGTCATGCCGATGTGCTAGCATCGTTGAAGGGTTGGTTCAAGCGCATCCTGGTGAATACCTGTATCGATCATTACCGTAAGAATGCCAGCTATATCAATGGGCAGATGTTGTCCGAAGATGCTGAGAACATTGCGGATAAGCAGGAGACGGGCATAGACATCCTTTCCTATAAAGAGATCATAGAGGCTATCCGACAGCTGTCGCCGGCCTATAGGACTGTTTTCAATCTCTTCGTTATCGAGGGGTTGACGCATGAGGAGATATCCCAGCATCTTGGAATTTCCGTAGGTTCATCCAAATCCAATCTATCGAAAGCCAGGGAAAACCTACGAAAGATCCTAACAAAAAAAACTGACCAAAAAGCTTATGTTGAACCTATCCGATAAGGAACTGGACCGTTTCGGTAAGGAGGCGTCCCAGGAATACGAGCCTGGAGACGTGCTCGGTCCGCGTTCCTGGGAGAAGCTGGAGATCCGGCTGGATAGGGATTTAGGTCGAATTCACCCGAATCCTCTCCGGCATATCCGGCGTTTTCCTTTTTACTATGCTCCGGCGTTGCTGGTGCTGGTGGGGGTTTCTTATTTCCTGGTGAAACAGGGGCGGTCGGGAAGTCCGCCGGCGAGGGTGGTGCAGCTGCCGACGGGAAAAAATTCTTCAACTATTAATTCTGAACCAAAAGATAAGACTACCTCTACACCTGATGCTACTGTTCATATTGAATCCGGATCTGGGGCTGCGAGTGCGGCGAGTGGGGCTGGTGCGGGGAATTCGGGGGCTGGGGCTCGGAGTGGGGCTGCCGCGAGCAATTCGGGGGCTGGGAATGGGGTGAGCGCGGGTGCGGGCAATGCGGTTGCCGGGGCTGGCGTGGGTGATGGGGCCAGGGCAGGTACAGGCAAAGCTGGGACTGGGGCCAGGACTGCCAATGAGGGTAGTGCGGGTGCAGGCAAGGCGAGCGCCGTGGTGAGTGAGCGTAATGGAGCGAGTAATAATGGTGCGGCCAAGGATGGCGCACGGGAAGATAAAACGGTGGCGGTGGCGATCCCCGGAAGTGCGGGTCGACGAGTGGCAGGCGGGGCCGGACAAGGGATGGCAAGTGGGTCTGCGAATACAGCCACGGGGAATTCGGGGCAAGGAACTTTATCTAATGGTACGGGAAGATCGGGGCGTGGGGCGAGAGCCGGTAGTGCTGGGCAGGTGGCCGGTGATCGGGGTGGCAGCGAGGTGGCCAAGGGGGATCGGACTGGCGCCAAGAGCGGTGATCGGCTAAGCGGAATTAGTGGCAATGGGATAAGTGGGCAGGGTGGCGATCGGGCTGGCAGTGTGACTGGGGGTCAGGCAAGGGAATTGGGTCTGTCCACTATTCAAGGTGTGAGACCGACGAAAAAGGCGGCCTATATCAGCGACTCCGCTCTGCGGGCGTTTACGCTGAAATCGACGATGCAGCCGCTGGTGCATAAAGGCGGGGTACACATCAACAGGTCCCTGCAGTTCGGGGTAGTGCTGGCGCCGGATTTTTCCTCGGTAAATTCTCTCGCGGGTGACAAGCCAGGGAGCACGGTTGGATTGACTGTAGACTATCAGTTCGCGAGCCGGTGGTATATCGGTTCGGGATTGTTGCTCGACAGGAAGAATTATGCGGCGAGGTCGCAAGACTTTCATGCCCCTGATGGCTTTTATCAGACCAATAACATACAGCACATAGACCTTGTAAAAGGCACTTTCGAAATGCTCGAGATACCTCTGAACCTACGTTATGATTTCAGCGTCAGCGGAAGTACGCTGTTCTTCGCCAGCGGCGGTATATCGTCGTACTTGCTGACGAGCGAGAACAATAACTTCTACACCAATGTCTGGGGCCGTAACGAGAGTCTGCCTTACCACGTCCCTAACGAGCGCAGCTACCTGTTCTCTGCGGTGAACCTATCGCTAGGGGTTGAGGCCGGGTTGAGCAATAGTATGTCGCTGCTTATAGCGCCTTATATGAAGATCCCGGTGCGGAACGTTGGTATTGGGCAGGTGCAGATGAGCTCGGTGGGGATCAATTTTGCGTTGAAGTTTGCGCCGGTGATCAGCAGGAAGAGATATTAATGCTTGTGGAACCACACAGGCACCGCATTGTTCCAATCCCCATTGTAATTGATGAATACCTCCTCCCCTGCTTTGATGAAACGAACGGCCTTGACCGTGATGAGGTTTTCATCGAAATCCATTTCATATTCACAGTTGCTGCGATAGCTATGATTGTACAGGGGTATATAGCCCAGCGCCATGCAGCAGCTCTTGCGGTCATCGCCCCACTCGAAGATGTAATCGTGCAATAATGTCTGATCCAGCAGCTTGCGCTCGGCTCCCGTCATAACGATAACGGGGGAGATCTCGACCACGGTGCCCTTGTCGATATTATCGGATGTGAATACTCCTCTTCCCATTTCTCCTGTGGGTGCAATGAATAGCTGCGGTAGGATCATATGTTCCAAGCTTAATTTTGGCGGGTAAGTTAGCATTTTTCGGGACTTTTGACGTAGGTTCGCGTATGTCCTTAGAACCAGACAATATGGATCCGAAGGAGCGATTCCCGGAGCTGATACAATCGGAAGATGTATTGCAGATAAGGGATTTCCTGAATAATCAGAATATCAGCGATGTCGCCGAGCTGATCTATGAGTTTCCCGAATACGAGAGCCAGATCATGGGGCACCTGAGCATTCACCGTGCCAGCAGCACCTTTAAGATCCTGGATGTACCGACACAAAAGAGGATCATCCAGGAGCTACCGGCTTTCAAGACGGCGGAATTGCTGAATGACCTTTCGGCGGATGACCGGACATCGTTTTTGGAGGAGTTGCCGAGCGAGGTGGTGAAGGAGCTCATAAAGACACTGGACCCCGAAGAGCGGAAGATCACGCTTTCCCTCCTGGGTTACCCGGAGCGGAGCGTGGGCAGGTTGATGACCCCGGACTATATTGCCGTGGAGCGGGACTGGACGGTGCGGGAGGTGATCGATCATATCCGGGAGGTGGGGAAGGACAGCGAGACCATCGACGTGATCTATGTGGTGGATGAGAAAGGTTTATTCATCGATGATATCCGGATCCGGGAGATCATCCTTGCGAATCCGGAGAAGAGGATCGAAGACGTGATCGATAACCGGTACATTGCATTGAATGTCAATGACGATCAGGATACGGCCAGCGAGGCTTTCAAGATGAACAACCGGGTGGCGCTGCCGGTGCTGGATAATAACAAGGTCCTGCTTGGTATCATCACCATCGATGACGTTTTGTGGCTGGCGCAGGAGGAATTTTCCGAAGACATCCAGAAGATAGGTGGTACCGAAGCCCTTGACGAGCCGTATCTCGAGATGCCGCTGCTAAAACTTTTTAAGAAACGCATTGTCTGGCTGGTGGTGCTGTTCCTGAGCGAAATGCTGACGGCTACCGCGATGGGGTATTTCGAGGATGAGATCGCCAAGGCGGTGGTTTTGGCCTTATTCGTCCCATTGATCATTAGCAGCGGGGGTAATAGCGGCAGCCAGGCTTCCACCCTGATCATCCAGGCGATGGCGCTGGGAGAGATCACTATTGTCGACTGGTGGCGGGTGATCCGACGGGAACTGGTCTCCGGACTGCTGCTGGGGACGGTGCTGGGTATCATCGTCTTCACGCGGGTGATGCTCTGGAACCAGGTATTCCATACTTATGGGGAACATTCCGGGCTGATCGCCAGTACGGTAGGCATTTCCCTTGTGGGTGTAGTGCTTTGGGGGACGATAGCGGGGAGCATGCTGCCCATAGTGCTGAAGAAGTTCGGGGCCGACCCGGCGACGTCTTCGGCACCCTTTGTGGCTACGCTGGTAGACGTTACGGGTCTCGTGATCTACTTTTCCGTAGCTTTTATGATCATGCGTGGTAGTTTATTATAATCTGTAATATGTTAAGGTGCGCGCATCTGTGTGTTAACAGCTTTTTTCCCCGCTTTTTTTGTCGTAATTTAAACTATCAGACCAAGGGGTAGTCCAAGGATAAGACAATCTAAAAAGTATGTTATGAAACGCGTTTTTTCCGGAATACAACAAAAATCGATCATTGCCATGCTTGTCCTCCTATTAGTGGGCATGGCTGGTTATTCTCAACGTGGGGGCAGAGGCGGTGGCGGCGGACGTGGCGGAGCCGGTTTTTCCGGCGGCGCGCGTAGCGGCGGCGGTGTACGCTCGGGGGCAGGCTTTAGCAGCGGCGCCCGGTTTGGCGGCGGCTCCAGAGGTGTTATCGGGACCGGCGGCAGAGGCTATATCGGTGGCCGTGCCTACGGCGGCGCAGCTTATGGCCATGGAGGCTATATAGGCGGTCGTGGTGGGTACTATGGCGGTCGTGGCTACTACGGCGGTTACCGCGGCTATGGCTGGGGTGGATGGGGCTTCGGTCTTGGCCTGGGATTGGGCTGGGGCTATCCTTATGGCTATGGTGGTTACCCTTACGGTTATGGGTATCCCTATGGTGGCTACCCTTATGCATACGGTTACCCGGGATATGGCTACGGATACTATGACCAGGGATATGATGACGAGCCGGCCGATCCGTATGGTGATGGTTCGGGCAACCCGAGGTTACAGCAGCAGCAACAACAGGGGCCGCAACAGCAATATCAGCAGCAGGGGCCCCAGCAGCAATATCAGCAGCAGCAGCCGCGGCAGTATCGGAATAACAATCAGAATTATCCGAACCCGGATTCACTGCAGAACAGACCAGGAACGAACCGCTATAATGGCAATCAGAACTCGCCTACTGGGTATTACTCCAGCAGGGAGACGGCTGACAATGGCACTAATAATTCCGGGAACGGTAACGGCAACTCCGGTGACAAGACATGGGTGAAAGCCCACTGGAAGCACACCAACGATGGTTGGGTATGGATAGACGGTTATTGGAGACCTAAACAAGTGAATTACAATTAGACAAGACGATCCAGTCAGCATAGCCCCCTCTCCGAGGGGGCTTTTTATTTGAAGATTATTGTATAATATTGCTCAGCTAAATTATTTGCGTCTATGTGTGGAATAGTGGCTTATATCGGTCCCAGGGAGGCTTATCCCGTTATCCTGAAAGGCCTCAAGCGTTTGGAATACCGCGGATACGACAGCTCGGGGGTTGCCCTTCTCAACGACGAATTACGCGTATATAAGAAGAAAGGAAAGGTCGCGGAGCTGGAAGACAGCCTGGTAGGAAAGGATCTGCATGCGCATGCCGGCATGGGCCATACGCGCTGGGCTACACATGGCGAACCTAATGATCGCAATGCTCATCCGCACAGTTCGGCCAGCGGCCGGCTGGCAATGATCCACAATGGCATCATCGAGAACTATACCCAGCTGAAGCAGGAGCTGATGCGAAAGGGATATGTTTTCAAGAGCGATACGGACACCGAAGTCCTGCTCAATTTTATAGAAGACATCCAGCAAAATAACCAATGCGGACTTGAAGAGGCGGTGCGTATCGCCTTAAAGCGGGTAGTAGGGGCTTATGTCATCGTGCTTTTGGACAGGGACACCCCGGATACCCTGATCGCCGCGAGGAAGGGCAGCCCGCTGGTGATCGGCATCGGCAAGGGAGAACATTTTCTGGCTTCGGACGCCTCCCCAATCATCGAATA
The DNA here is from genome assembly GCA_026224995.1 of Puia dinghuensis. GTDB lineage: Bacteria > Bacteroidota > Bacteroidia > Chitinophagales > Chitinophagaceae > Puia > Puia dinghuensis_A. Next base: position 11,420 of record JAMFRX010000080.1, on the reverse strand, counting down.
CACCAAAGAGGTGGTCTATGTGAACGACTATGAGCTTGCTATCCTGAAGTCCGACGAGCTCATCCTGAAGAATCTGGGCAACGACAAGATAACACCCTTCATCCAGAAGCTGGACATGGAGATGGCGGCCATAGAAAAGGGAGGGTATGAACATTTTATGCTGAAGGAGATCTTCGAGCAGCCAGCGACGATCTTCGACTGCCTGCGGGGCCGGCTAGACGTCGTCAAAGGGACCATCACCATGGCGGGCATCCAGCAGCATATAGAGAAGCTCAGCACGGCGAAGCGAATCATCATGATCGGCTGCGGCACCAGCTGGCATGCCGGATTGGTGGCCGAATACGTGTTTGAAGAATTGTGCCGCATTCCCGTAGAAGTAGAGTATGCTTCGGAGTTTCGCTATCGCAACCCCGTGGTCCATCCCGGAGACGTGATCATCGCCATCAGCCAGAGCGGTGAGACGGCAGATACTATCGTCGCCATCGAGAAGGCCAAGGAGAATGGGGCGTTTATCCTGGGCGTGGTGAATGTAGTAGGGTCGTCTATCGCCCGGATCAGCAATGCCGGGGCATATACGCATGCGGGACCGGAGATAGGCGTAGCATCGACGAAGGCTTTTACCGCCCAGCTGGCGGTGCTGACGATGATCGCCCTGAAGATCGCCAAAGAGCGGGGCAGCATCGATACGACACGCTATATGCACCTGCTCAACGAGCTGCACTCGGTGCCGGAAAAGGTGAAGGAGGTGCTGAAGCTAAATGGAGCTATTCAGAAGCTGGCGGAAAAATATAAGGAGGCCAAGGACGCACTATACCTGGGCCGGGGCTATAATTTCGCGGTCGCGCTGGAAGGGGCGCTCAAGCTGAAAGAGATCTCCTACATCCATGCGGAAGGCTATCCGGCGGCAGAGATGAAGCACGGGCCCATAGCGCTGGTAGATGAGGCCCTGCCGGTGGTGTTCGTAGCCACCAGGGACAGCTACCACGAAAAGATCGTCAGCAACATCCAGGAGGTAAAGGCGAGAAAGGGCAAGATAGTAGCAGTGATAAGCGAAGGCGACACGATCATCGAGAGCATGGCCGATGACTGCATGGTCATCCCCGAAGCAGACGAGCTGATCGCACCGATGCTGAGCGTCATCCCCCTGCAGCTGCTGGCCTATTACAGCGGTGTCGCCAAGGGCTATGACGTGGACAAGCCCAGAAATCTGGCCAAGAGCGTAACAGTGGAATAACTATGAACGAGATTAAAAAGAGCCCGATAAATTCCTTAGGCTATGGCTTCATCGATAGCCGCTACCTTCCGAAGGGAAAGGACGAATATTATTTGCGGAACTTGCAGAACAGGAGCGGCATCGGCTACCGCCAGCTGACGGCTTACGAGCTGGAAGTGCTGGTACGCAACCGGAACACGTCGGCCAACTGGAACGACGTGCTCGTCTCGGATTCTTTTACCCCGGAGCTGGTGCAGAACTGCAAGTTCTTCGGGCTGGTGCGCATCGGCACCCTTACTCCGTACTACCTGGAATTCCATAACCTGCGGCGGCCCGTGGGATTGTACAACAGCACGATCATCAGCTGTGATTTCGGCGACAATGTGTGCATCGACAATACGAACTATCTAAGTCATTATGTTATCGGCAACGATGTGATGATCGTCAATACCAACGAGATGGCTACCACCGACCATGCGAAGTTCGGGAACGGCATCCTGAAGGAAGGTGAGGATGAGTCTATCCGCATCTGGATGGAGGTCTGCAATGAAAATGGCGGCCGCAGCATCATCCCCTTCAACGGCATGCTGCCGGGAGATGCCTGGCTCTGGACCCGGCATAGGGAAGATGCGGCCTTGCAGGAAAAATTCAAGGAGTTTACGTCGGCCGCATTCGACAACCGCCGGGGCTACTACGGAAAGGTAGGCGACCGCACGGTGATCAAGAACTGCAAGATCATCAAAGACGTCTGGATCGGCAGCGACGCCTATCTCAAGGGCGCCAACAAGCTAAAAAACCTCACCATCAACAGCTCGCCCGGAGCGATGTCGCAGATCGGTGAAGGCTGCGAGCTCGTGAACGGGATAGTCGGCTTCGGCTGCCGCGTCTTCTACGGGGTAAAAGCGGTGCGTTTCATAATGGCCTCGCATTCGCAGCTGAAATATGGAGCGCGGCTGATCAATTCCTACCTGGGTAATAACGCGACGATCTCCTGCTGCGAAGTGCTGAACTCCCTGATCTTTCCAGCACACGAACAGCATCATAACAATAGCTTTTTATGCGCCGCGCTGGTGATGGGGCAGAGCAATATGGCGGCGGGGGCCACCATCGGGTCGAACCATAATTCGCGAAGCGCCGACGGAGAGATCATTGGCGGCAGGGGCTTCTGGCCTGGCTTATGCGTAAGCTTGAAGCACAACAGCCGTTTTGCTTCTTTTATACTTCTAGCCAAGGGTGATTACCCGGCAGAGCTGGACATCCCCATCCCGTTTTCGCTTGTAAGCAATGATGTCAGCAAGGACGAGCTCGTGGTGATGCCGGCCTACTGGTTCCTGCACAATATGTACGCGCTGGCCCGCAATTCCTGGAAATACATAGACCGCGACAAGCGCATAGAACGGATACAGCTGCTGGAATACGATTACCTGGCGCCCGATACCGTGAGCGAGATCGTAGAATCCATCGCCATCCTGGAGCGATGCACGGGGCTGGCGCTGGCACGGCAGTCGGAAAAAGTTTCCAGGCATACCGAGGAGGAACTTAGGGAGATGGGCGCCAGCCTGTTGGAACATAGTCCGGGGCAGGCCGAGGAACTGGAGATACTGGCGAATGGCTGGGAGAACAGCGACCGGAAGGTGCGGCTGGTGAAGGTAGCGCAGGCCTGGAGCCTTTTCAGGGAACTGATAGCGTATTATGCGGCCTGCCAGCTGATGCGGTTCATAGCGGAGAAGGATATCCGCAGCTATTCCGCGCTGCTACAGGCCTTGCCCGCAAGCTTAGTCCTGCAACGCTGGGTGAATGCCGGCGGTCAGCTGATCCGGGAGACCGAGCTGGAGAAGCTTATCAGCCAGATACATAGCGGGAAGGTAAAAAGTTGGGAGCAGGTGCATCAATGGTACGGTCACCAGGGTGAGAATTATAGCATGGATAAGCTGGTGCATGCCCTTGCCGCGCTGAAGGCGACGACGGGTCTTTCCGTACGAAAGGGCGAGCCCGAAGCGTTGGGGCATCTGCTTCGGCAGAGCGTAGCCACCAAGGAAGAGCTTACGAAGGAAATATATGATTCGCGGGCAAAGGATTATAGCAATCCATTCCGGAAAATGGTCTACGAGTCCACGGAGGAGATGAATGCCGTTGTAGGCCGCCTGCAGGATAATGGGTTTATCCGGCAGGAGAAGGAGGCACTAAAGCAATACCGGGCGGCCGTAGAGCAGGTGGTCACGGGGTGGAAGCTGGCGTAAGGGCCGGGCAAGCGGACCCGATGCCTGGCATTTACTTCTTCCGGAAAAAGAGCCGCAAGGGCACGCCTTTAAAGTTAAAGTTCTCCCGCAGTTTGTTCTCCAGATAATTTTTGTACGGCTGTTTGACGTCGTCGGGATAGTTACAGAAGAAGGCGAAGGACGGCACGTGCGTCGGTAGCTGGGTGACGTATTTTATCTTCAGCGGATGGCCACGGACGACGGGTGGATGATAGGATTCCACCGCCTTCAGCATGATCTCGTTAAGCTCGGAGGTGGTGATCTTCCGTTGGCGGTTTTCGTATACTTGCAGGGCGGCTTCCACGGACTGAAAGATCCGGGTCTTGTCGGAGACAGAGATAAAGAGGATGGGCAGGTCGGTGAATGGCGCCAGCCGGTCTTTGAGCTCCTTTTCGTATTCTTTCGCGGTGTTTGTCTCTTTGGCGACGAGGTCCCATTTGTTGACCAGGACGACGATGCCCTTGCCTTTTTTTACGGCTAGGCTGAAGATGTTAAGGTCCTGAGCGGTGATGCCTTTGGAGGCATCGAGCATGAGCAGGCAGACATCCGCTTCGTCCATCGCTTTTATGGCGCGTATGACGGAGTAGAATTCCAGGTCTTCGTGGACCTTGGTCTTACGGCGGATGCCCGCGGTATCGATGAGGATGAAGTCCTTTTTAAACAGGTTGTAACGGGTGTGGATGGTATCCCGGGTGGTTCCGGCGATATCGCTTACGATGGTCCTTTCCTGGCCGACGAGGGCATTGAGGAGGGAGGACTTGCCCACATTGGGCTGGCCGATGATGGCGAATTTGGGAATCCCGTCGTCCTCCGACTGTGCCTGGTCGTCGCTGATGAGGGCGATCACGGCGTCGAGGAGCTCGCCAGTGCCGCTGCCAGACATGGAAGACAGGAAATAGATCTCATCGAAGCCCATGCTATAGAACTCCGCCGCTTCGAGGAGGCGGTCGCTGTTATCGACCTTGTTGACGACGAGGAAGACGGGTTTGGGGGTACGCCGGAGGACGTCGGCCATGGCTTCGTCGAGTGTGGTGATGCCGGTGGCTGCGTCGACCATGAAGATCAGCGCATTGGCTTCTTCGAGAGCGATGAGCACCTGTTTTTTGATCTCCTGTTCGAACACATCTTCGCTATCGGGGACGAAACCGCCCGTGTCGATGAGATTGAAGCTCTTACCCGCCCATTCTGCCACGCCGTATTGCCGGTCGCGGGTGACGCCGCTGACGTCGTCGACGATGGCCTTGCGCTGTTCCAGCAAACGATTGAAAAACGTACTTTTCCCTACATTGGGCCGGCCTACGATAGCCACTGTAAATCCGCTCATATTCTATTAATTATAACCGTATTCCTTGAGGAAGATATCCGTGTCGCGCCATTTGGGCCGAACTTTTACGAATAGTTCCAGGAACACCTTTCTATCGATGAATTTTTCTATGTCTGCGCGGGCATCCGAGCCCAGCTGACGGATCATCTTGCCGCCTTCGCCGAGGATGATGCCTTTTTGCGATTCGCGTTGTACGATGATATCGGCTCTTATCTTGGTAAGCGTGGACTTCTCTTTGAACTCCTGCACCATGACGGCGGCCTGGTAGGGGATCTCGTCGCCATAGAGGTAGAAGATCTTTTCCCTGATGAGCTCGCCTACGAAGAACTTTGTGGGGAGGTCCGTGAGGTCGTCGCCTTCGAAGAAGGGGTGGCCTTCGGGCATGAAGCCGAGGACAGCGGACAGGAGGCCCTTGATATTATCTTTTTTAAGGGCGGAGATGGCGACTACTTCCCGGCAATACGATTTGGCGGTGAAGAATTCGCGGGCGGCCTGGACCTTGTCCGCGGGTGCGCCGTCTATCTTGTTGAGGACGACGATGGCGGGGGCTTTGAGGCGCAGGGCTTCGAAGAGGCGGTCGTTCTCTTCCCAGTCGTCACGGATATCCAGCATGAGCAGGGCGAGGTCGGCGTCTTCGAGGGAATTTTTGACGGCCTGCATCATCTTTTCGTGCAATTTGTACCGGGGTTCGATGATGCCGGGGGTATCGCTTATTATGATCTGGTAGTCTTTTTCGGTAAGGATGCCTTTGATGCGATGGCGGGTCGTCTGGACTTTGGGGGAGACAATGGCGAGCTTTTCGCCCATGATGGCGTTGAGCAGGGTGGATTTCCCGGCGTTAGGCTTACCAAATATGGAGACGAATCCGACTTTCATTTTTTTCCTTTTGCGGGTGCTGCGCACCCGCGCTAAAACTAATAAAAAAGGGCCTCTTAGAGGCCCTGGTTGTTGCGAAGGGTGGGATCGAACCACCGACCTTCGGGTTATGAGCCCGACGAGCTACCGCTGCTCTACTTCGCGATGTGGACGGCAAAATTAAGGAAAAATATGTTCCTGGCAAAAATTAAAGGGAAATAGTGAAAAAATTCCCGATCCGGCAGATCGTTTTCCGATCTCGTAAACCTTTTTCCTGCATCTATGTTTCTTTTGCGCAATGAAAAGACTTATAGCTGTCATAGCAGTCAGCGGACTGGCCGTGACAAGGATGTATGGGCAGGTACAGCAGTACAAGACCCCGGCTCAGCAGCTGATACTCACCAACGAAGACTCTTTGAACAACAATGCCATCAAGAATAAGACGGTGATCTCGGGTTACGGGAGCGCTTTTTACCAGCGGGATTTCAACCAGCATACCGCGACTGTCGCCCTGGACAGGGTAGTCTTGTTCGTAGGGCATAACTTCTCGGAGAAAATAAGTCTGTTTACGGAGCTGGAAGTGGAGAATGCGATCGTTTCGGGTACGAACAGCGACGAACCGTCCAGCGGGAAGGGGGATATCTCCATGGAGCAGGCTTTCCTGAAGTTCAATCTCAACCCCCGTCAATATCTGGTAGCGGGGCTGTTCGTTCCGCGTATCGGCATTACGAATGAGAACCATTTGCCCGTGAATTTCAATGGGGTAGAACGACCGATAGTTGAGCAGTTGATCATCCCCACCACCTGGCGGGAGATCGGCGTCGGCTTATACGGCAACATGGACCGCCTTCCTTTAAATTACAGCATCGCGCTGCTCAACGGCCTCAACAGCGCCAAATTCCAACACGATACCGGTATCGGAGAAGGAGAAGGGCTTGGCAGCAATTCCTCGGCCAATAACCTGGCTATAACGGCTTCGGTACAATACCGGATAAAGGACCTTAAGTTTCAGCTGGCAGGATATGCGGGTGGAACGGTGGGGCTGAGCAAGCGTAGCGCGGACAGCCTGAATGTAGGGTTACAGACGGGGGCTTTCGGGACGCCGCTTTATCTCGGGGAGTTCGACGTGCAGTATGCGCATAATGGATTTTCCGCCAAGGCGCTGGGTGTGTACATCGCTTATCCCGATGCCGACAAGATCTATCGGGCCTATGCGACGAATATGGGATCGGGCATGTACGGAACCTATCTTGAGCTGGCCTACGACTGGCTGCATCATATGGGGTCGACAAAACAGTTCGTCACGTTCGTACGCGGCGAGGCTCTCGATATGAACGCACAGCTATCAACCCTGCAAAAGCAAGACGATCAGCGGGACGAGACGCTGAAGCAAACGCATGTGATCGCGGGCATCAGCTATTTCCCCATTCCCAATGTCGTCATCAAGGCGGATGTCCGGCTGCAGCATACGGGTCCACAGAACCCCGCGCTGGTGATCAACCCACCACCAAATGCCCTACCCTACCGTCAAAACGATCAATTCCTCAATTTTGGCATCGGCTATTCCTTTTAGGGGACGCTGCCAGGAATAAAACAGTAATCATGGAGCGCAGAACCTTTCTAAGATCATCGTGTAACGCCTGCCTGCTGGTGGCGTCAGGATTTCTGCTACCGGCGTTGAGCGGCTGCGGGCCGGGCGCCTACCAGGTCTTCAACACGGAAGTGAAAGACGACCACGTGGAAGTTCCTGCCGATGCCTTTGCGAAGGGGCCGCTGGTGCTGGTAAGGCCAAAAGGCTGGTACTACTCCATTGCGCTGCGAAAAAAGGAAGACAATACTTACAGTGCGCTGCTGCTGAAGTGCACTCACCAGGACAATCAGCTTACGGCCGCTTCCAACGGCTATAGCTGCAGCCTGCATGGGAGCGCCTTCAACCCGGACGGCAAGGTGATCAAAGGGCCTGCCGAGAGAGCGCTAAAAGCCTATACAGTGACTACCGAAGCTAATTCTATCATCATTCATACCAATAAAGCATAATAAATCATGAGACGTATATTTTTTTCTTCCGCGATCCTTTATACACTGGCGCTTGGCGCCTGCAGCAAGAGCTCGAACTCTGGCGGAAGCACCGAATCCTTTACTTCTACTGAAAGCGACGTGATCACCGCCTTCGTGAATACTACGGGGCTGCCACAGTACGACAGCCTGGTGGTCACGGGCAAGGCGCTGAATGCGGCCATCACTACGCTTAACACCACCAATACCGACGCGAACCTGGCGGTGGCTCAGGCTGCCTGGAGGTCGATGCGGACAGTTTGGGAAAGGTGCGAAGGGTTCCTGATCGGGCCGGTAGAGGCTTATGATTACGATCCTAACTCCGATACCTGGCCGACGGACTATCACCAGATGGACTCTCTGCTGGCCAGCACCAATACCCTCACTGTGACGGATGTACAGAACTTACCCCAGACGCTGCGGGGCTACCACCCTATCGAATACCTGATCTTCGGGGTTGGCGGGACCCGTACGGCCAGCCAGCTGGATACGAAGAAAATGCAATATCTCGTGAGCCTTTCGGCCGACCTGCTGAACAATGACGTAGAACCCTTGCTGAATTCCTGGATCTCGGCGCCGGTGAATTATTCTCAATCCATCCTGACGTCGGGCAAAGGCAGCGCTGTCTATACCACCCGCCAGGCGTTTTTCCTGGATATCGTCGGCGACAACGGCATGGCCGGCATCTGCAATGAAGTAGGCGAGCAGGACCAGGACGGAAAGATGTACAATCCTTATATCACCAAGGATTCTTCGCTGACGGAGTCGCCCTATTCCGGCAACAGCCTCATAGATTTCAAGAACAATATCATCGGCCTGCAGCAGGTATACATGGGCCTTAACGGGGGCAAGGGCCTCAAGGACCTGGTAGTCGCCAAGAACACGTCTCTGGACAACCAGATACAGACGGCAATCACTTCGGCGGTCAACTCTTTCGACAATATCAGCGGAAGCAACAACGAGCGTTATGAAGAAGCGATCTTCGACAAGCGGACGCAGATCCTGCAGACGATCACTCAGCTCAACGCCCTGCAGAGCCTGCTGGAGAATGACCTGACGACTTTCATTAAAACATACGTGCAAGACTAGAACGTGAAGAAAATCTGTATCATACTATCGTTAGGCGTGGCCGTTTATGGTTTCAGCCGGTGCAATAAATCTGAGGCCTTTCCGGCCGCCGGCTATGACGACCGGCTGAGCGGGGGATCGTTTACCGTACTCGATGCTTCCACGCATGCTTTTACTCAAGCCATCTCCGGGTTGACCGACCGCCAGCAGGTGGTGCATAATATTGGCGACGGGACTTTCGACCAGGTGTTCGTGGCCGCTCCTGCCCCGCACTTTGGCGGGCTGGGACCCATCATGAACAATATCGCGTGTGTGAACTGCCACCGGAATGACGGCGGCGGCTTCCCCACTACCGGCTCTTCCAATTCGGGGATGCTGATGCGGATCAGCATTCCGGGTATGGATCCTTACGGCGGCCCGCTTGCCGCACCCGGCTTCGGGGTACAGATCCAGGATCAGGCGCTGCTGGGCACGGTGCCGGAGGCCAGCACCAGCATCAGCTATACGGACCTGCCGGTAACTTATCCCGACGGCACGACGGTGACCCTGCGCAATCCAAGCTATAGCCTTACGAACCCCTATATCGCGCTGCCGGCGGGTTACCTGTTGTCGCCGCGCCTGGCGCCGCGTTTAGTAGGCGAGGGGCTGCTGGAGAATATCCCTGAAAGCACCATCCTTTCCTTTGTAGATGCGGGAGATCAGAATGGTGATGGGATTACGGGCAAGGCCAACTACGTGTATGACAGCTATACGAAAAAGACCGAATTAGGGCGGTTCGGCCTAAAGGCCAATACCCCTACCCTGCTGATGCAGGTCGCCACGGCCTACCAGCAGGATATGGGCGTAACGAGCTATGCCCAGCCAGTGGAGAGCTGTTTCGGGCAGAGTCAGATGAATCAGGTGGGGCCTGCGGATACGGACCCCGAGCTGGCGGACAGCCTGCTGAACTATGTGACCTTCTATGTGCAGACCCTGGCCGTACCGGCTCGCCGGAACGTGAATGACAGCACCAATGTCAGGGGTTTAGCCCTGTTCAATCAGATCAACTGCTCGGGCTGCCATCGGCAGACGATGTATACGGGTGTCAACCCGGCTATCAACCTGAGCAGCCAGCGTATCCATCCGTATACGGATCTGCTGCTGCATGATATGGGGTCTAACCTGGCAGATGGCCGGCCGGATTACCTGGCGACGGGCAGCGAATGGCGGACGACGGCGTTGTGGGGACTGGGCCTGCTGCAAACGACGAATGGCGGCACGGGGTATTACCTGCATGATGGCAGGGCAAGGACGGTGGAAGAGGCCATTTTGTGGCACGATGGGGAGGCGGCAAAGGCGAAGCAGGGGTTTATGCAGCTGAGCCAGACGGACAGGGCGGCCCTGCTTCAGTTCTTAGGATCGTTATAAATCCTTGGGTAATATAAAAAGCGGCCCCGCTGGTGTAGCGGGGCCGCTTTTATTTTAAAGCCTGATGAAGGTCTTTGTCTGTGTGTACCCTTGCATCGTCACTTTTATAAAGTACAGGCCCTTCGCCAAGCCTGCGGTCCGGAGCTGTGTGGTGAACAGGTCCAGCTGTTTGGAGAATTCGTATCGTTGTAATACAGTTCCTGTCTGGGCGGTAATGCTGATCGCCACCTTTCCGTAAACGGGGTTGCGGAAATAAACGGTGACCTCATCCGTGGAGACGGGATTGGGATAGAGGGTAAGCGGGACAGCCGTTCCGGGGCCGGCAGCATCCAGGCCGGCAGACTTGCCCGAGTCGGCCAATGCGTGTGCCTGGGAGCCTGATTTCGAGCCGGCTTCCGTGAGGGTGAATCCGTTTATGTAATTATAAGTAGCGCCGGTCCCTCTGCTGACGTGTACGGTAAGCGTCCCATCCGAAGCCGAAGCGATATTAGTGAAGCTGGCGGCATTGGCGAGGTTGTCATCCGTGACAACATTGACCGTGGTAGAACCAATGGTAAAGTTGGTGTTATTGCCGGTATTGTTCCTACTGGCATAGAAAGAGAGATTATAGTAGATGCCCGTGTCCAGGCCGGAGAAGACGATGCCTCTGTCGACGGTGCTATAGGATGCATAGCGCAGTACGGCGGGCGGGCACATCGTCCCACCGTAGGAGGCTCCATTATCGCCGGAAGGCGTGACCAGGGTATCCGGGCCGCCATCGGGAAAGTACACGGTCTGTGCGACGTTGTAGGCGGAGGACGTTGCATCCGAGTATTTGAGGCCGTTGAAGGTGCTGTAAGATGCGTTGTTCCAGTTGTTCCATGCCGAGCTGAGGTAAGGATTGGTACCGGCATAGCATTGCACGTTCACTGTCTTGCCGGTGGTGATGACAGTCGTATCGACCGTGACCTGCATGGTATCTGCACCTGTGGCGCCGTCGTTGTCGGTGACCTTGAGCACGAATTTATAGATGCCGGCGCTGAGACCGGTGATAGCCGTTGTGGCACTGGATGGGGAGGCGATGGTCCCGCCTGTACCGGTGAGCTTAGTCCAGGCATAGGAGGCGATAGTCCCATCCGGGTCGGTTCCCGAGCCGACGAGGATGACGGTATCCTTGGGCAGGGTAATAATCCGGTCGGGGCCGGCATTTGCTACGGGCGGCTGGTTGACGGCGGTATCGACAGTGACCTGCATCGTATCC
>JAMFRX010000679.1 GCA_026224995.1 Puia dinghuensis | reverse complement strand
GGTAAGCCATAGCCGCAGGTTATGGACGTCTTTTATCTCGTCCGGAGTGGCCAGCCAGGGGCCCAGCGGAGCGAAGGTATCGCAGCCTTTGCCCTTATCCCAGGTTCCGCTGCGCTCGATCTGGAATTCACGTTCGGACACGTCGTTGTGCAATACATAGCCAGCAATATGATCCATAGCGTCTTTTTCTTCGACGTAGCTTGCTTTCTTACCGATGACGAAGGCAAGCTCCACCTCCCAATCGGTCTTTTTGCTATCACGGGGAATAACGATATCGTCATTCGGGCCGACCAGGGCCGTCGTGGACTTCATGAAGATCACCGGTTCCGGCGGTGGGGTGGCATTGGTCTCTTTAGCGTGGTCGACGTAGTTGAGGCCGATGCAAACGATCTTGGAAGGTCGGGCCACCGGTGAGCCCAGGCGAACGTCGGCGGGAAGGAGGGGTAATTTTCCTTTGTTGGCTTCGATGAAAGATCGAAGCCTGGCCAAGCCGCCTGTAGCGAAAAACTGTTCATTATAATCTTCGCCGAAAGCCGAAGTGTCATAGAATTTACCATCCAGGACGATGCCTGTGTTTTCCTTTTCAAATGCGCCGTGTCTAATGAGTAGCATACGATCAATTATTTAATTTGGTAAAGCCGCCGTCTATCGGGTAGTCGCAGCCGGTGATGAATGAAGCTTCGTCGCTGCAAAGATAAAGAATGAGCGTCGCAACCTCAACGGGTTTTGCCATCCGGCCGATGGGCTGGGTCTTAGAGAGCTTTTCGAACATTTCGGCTTCCTTACCGGGGTAATTCTTCTTTAGAAAACCGTCTACGAAGGGGGTATGGACGCGGGCGGGTGAGATGCAGTTGCAGCGGATCTGGTCTTTCAGATAATCCTTGGCCACGGAAAGGGTCATGGAATATACGGCACCCTTTGTCATAGAATAAGCGAAGCGGTCGGGGATGCCGACGGTGGCGGCGATGGAGCACACGTTGACGATCACGCCGCCGCCGTTCTTTTTCAGCTGGGGGATGGCTGCGTGGAGGCAGTTATAGACGCCCTTGACGTTTACTTTGTAGAGGCGGTCGAAATCCGCTTCGGAGGTCGACTCGGCAGTACCAATGTGAGAGACGCCGGCGCTGTTGACGAGGATATCGAGCTTTGGGAGACTGGTGAACAGCGTTGTTGTTTTTTCCTGGTCGGAGACGTCGGCGACTTTGGCCAGCGCCTGGCCGCCGACCAGAACGATCTCTTTTACCGTTTCATTAGCCTGCTCCTCATTGATATCTGCGACATAGACTGTGGCGCCTTGCTGCGCCAGGAGTAGGGCCACGGCTTTGCCGATGCCGCTGCCGGCGCCTGTGACTACTGCGTGTTTGTCCTTGAGACTGAACATTTTTATCTGGTTGATCCGTTAAGTGAAAAAATCTTATCCATGAGCCGCCATTTTTCGCCGGGGCGGCCACCCGGTATTGCACTCTGGTACTTCCACATAAGCTTTTCCCATCGTTGAACTTCCTGGTTGGACGCATCCATAACGGCTTTTTGGTCGAAACTAAATCCGTTGGCCGTCTCCATGATCATGAAGAGCCGGTTTTCGAGGCGCCAGATCTCCATCTGTGTGATCCCGCTATCCAGGATGCTGGCTTTTATTCCGGGCCATACTTCCCGGTGCCACTGTTCGTATTCCGCGATGAGGGCGGGATCGGGCTGCAGATCGAGGGCAAGGCAATGTCTCATGCGAGCGACGGTTTGGGTTGTTTTATTTTATAGCCTTGCAGGCCGAAATATAAGATGAAGGCAAAGCAGACGATGGGCATGACATAGGCGATCTGGATACTTCCCGTTCTGTCTGAAATGAGACCCATCATCAGCGGAGTGAAGGCGCCGCCAATGATCGCCATCACCAGGAAGGAAGAGGCCATTTTGGTTTCTTCGCCCAGGTCTTTTATGCCCAGCGCAAAGATGGTCGGGAACATGATAGACATGAAGAACGGCGTGAGCATAAGGGTATAGACGGCGATCCGGCCATGGGTCAGCAGCGCGATGAGGAGCAGTCCGATGTTGATGACAGCATAGAGGCTGAGCAAACGCGTTGGTTTTACGAAGCGCATGAAGTATGTGCCGAGAAAACGGCCGGCCATAAAACCGACCATGGCGAGCGTTTGCAGGTTACCGGCCTCAATTTCAGGAATATGGGCGGTATACCGCGCGAAGCGGATGAAAAAGCTGAGTATACCGGCCTGTGCACCGACATAAAAAAATTCGCCGATGGCGGCCCAGCGGACATGCGAAATGCGAAAGACGCTGAGGGAGAATTTTGTCGCGATATGCCCTGCGGTGGTGCTTTCCGTGACTTCCGGAAGTTTTGTAAAGATGAAGATGACAGCGAGCACGATGAGAACGATGGCTATGACCAGGTAGGGTGGCTTTATGGAGCTTGCTTCCTGTTGCAGATAGGCCTGCAGCGTCCCCTTTGCGGCCATGGCATCGAGCTCGGCCTTGCTATGCTCGACACCCGACAGAATCAGGTGGGTACCGACAAAAGGCGCTGCGACGGCGCCGAGGCCGTTGAAAGATTGCGCAAAATTCAAGCGCTGTTCGGAAGTCTCGGGCGTGCCAAGGATCGTAGCGTAAGGGTTCGCCATTGTTTCGAGAAAGGCTGCGCCGCTGGCCGCGATAAAGAGCGCCAGCAGGAAGAGAACAAAGCTGCGGTTATCGGCCGCGGGCAGGAAGACCAGGGCGCCGACGGCGTAGAGGCATAGCCCCAGGAGGATGCCTTTTTTGTAGCCGAACCGGTGAGAGAACAGGCCGGCAGGAATAGCGATGGCAAAGTAGGCCAGATAAACGGCAAGATCGATAAGGGAGGATTGAGTGTCGGATAATTGGCAGACCTTTTTTAAATGGGGGATCAATATTCCATTGATATTATGCAGGAAGGCCCACATGAAGAAAAGTGTGCAGATCAGAATGAACGGGAGTAAGTATATGTTTTTTGACATGTAGCAAGCGTTTACTGGAAACCAAAGAAAGGGCTTTTCGGGCGGTAAATGGCCGGTCTTGTTATCAGAGTATTAAGCTATTTTAACATTATAGGGGGGATTTAGGGGATTTTAAGGAATATTTAATGTGAGCGGGGTCATTTTTCAATCTTCAGCGCCCTGTCTGCAAAATTCATGTATTGCTGCCAGTCGAAAGGGGTTATATCATGTTTTCCGTTCCGTATATGGTAGCGGATCATATCGCCGACGGGATGTTCCAGGGGTGGCATGGTATCTGTCTCCAGTCCTTTCTCTTTGAAGAGGTGGTATACGGGGTCGGTGAGGTGGGCGCTGAGGAATTCGCCTTTGGGGTTGGACCACTGGTCGCCTATGGCGCTGGCGACGTAGAGGGGCCGGGGGGCGATGAGGGAGAGGAGCAGGTGCTGGTCGAAGGGCATGGCGGCGGGGTCGGCGCCATACTGTTTGTAGTTACGGGAGAACCACCAGGGGAATTTGTCGGTGATGATGGCGATGGTCTCGCCGTAGTTGCGTTTGGAGAGGGCGGCCCCACCTTCGCCGGATTCGTTGGAGACGACCATGGCGAACCTCTTGTCGCTGGCGCCGGCCCAGACGGCGGCTTTGCCGAGGCGGGAGTGACCGATAACGATGAGGCGGTGCTCGTCGACCTGGCGGTCGGTGCGGAGGTAGTCGGCGATCTTGCTGAGACCCCAGGCCCAGGCGCCGATGGCGCTCCAATCGCGGGGCTGCAGGTGCAAGGTATCTGCGAGGCGGCTGCGGATGCCCGTTTGCCAGCCGTTGGGTTGGTCGGCTTCGATGTCATAGTACCAGGCGACGGCGACGCCATAGCCGCGGGAGAGGATGTCCTTGAGCGGCCATTGCGGCGAGGTCTCTATCGTAGAGTCGGGGGTGAAGCTATATCCTACGAAGACGGGGGACCGGTGCCGGGCCTTCTTAGGCAGGTATAGCAGGAGGTGCAGGCTGCCCGTGTCGGTAGGGAAATGGATGGATATCGTCTTCTTTATGGCCAGGCCGTCGAGGGCCGAAGTATCGACGCTTTCTATGGTGGAGGTTATGGGTAGATCTACCGAAGGCACAAAACCATAGACGTTCTTTTGGAAGAAGGGCATGAGCGTACTGCGTACGTTGAGATACCATTGACTCTTTGTGGCTATCGTGCTGCCATCTGCGGCTTTTAACGGATCCGGTTCCTGAT
>JAMFRX010000678.1 GCA_026224995.1 Puia dinghuensis | reverse complement strand
GCAGCGGCGACGGTCGAAGCATCGAAGTTGTCGCCCAGCGTGACATATTTGATCTTCAGCGGCACGCCGGCAGTCTTTTTATCCAGATCGGTAAAATATCCTTTCAGTCGGTCTTCCTGCGTGCCGGGCTTTCGGAAAAAGACCAGCGACTTGGTAGGATAGTTCCGCTGCAAATACCGGTAAATACCTTCACAATGAGTCCTGAGGGTGGAGTTGAGGATCACCAAACTGGGATTGTTGGTAATACCGCCGTCATTCGGATAGCTTGCGTCGATAAACGGAATGTTCTTTTTTGCCGCGGCTGTCGCCAGCTGTTGAAGTTCCGCGGCATTGCCTACCTGTCCGATGATCAGCCCCACATGCTGAAAGGCCGAGTCGTCCACCATCTGCTGCAGGGTCTGCGTGCCACTCCGGGTATCATAGATGCGTACGCCCAGCTTCACCTGCTCCTTTTCCAGGGTGTCGAGCGCCATCTGCGCCCCTTCGTAGAACTCCAATCCCGGATTTATGAATTTTGGAAAGCTTTTGTCATAGCGGTAAGCGCCGCTGGCATCATAGGCGGAGTCCAGGTATAGCGGTGCGAAGATCGCCAGTTCGGGACGGGAAGAATCCGTCGGACGCTGGGTCGTGTCTACCTGCGCCCGCACGCTCAACGCTGCCACCAGGCCGCACAGCCATAACAAAGAATATCGGAAGTTTTTTTTCATGCTATACTGTCTTCCAGGCCGGCCTGCCTTCCCGGCGTCAGCCAGTGCTCTATTCCCACTCGATCGTCGCCGGCGGCTTGCTGCTGATATCATAGACGACCCGGTTGATCCCCTTTACATTGTTGATGATCTCATTGGAGATATCCGCTAAAAAGGTATACGGAAGATGTGCCCAGTCGGCCGTCATCCCGTCCACCGATGTCACCGCCCTTAAGGCAACGGTAAACTCATAGGTCCGCTCGTCGCCCATCACCCCTACGCTCTTTACTGGCAACAGGATAGCTCCCGCCTGCCACACCGAAGAATAAAGGTTATGGTCCTTGAGCCCCTTGGTATAGAGATAGTCAGCTTCCTGCAATAATCGCACCTTCTCTTCGCTGACCTCGCCCAAAATACGGATCGCCAGCCCGGGACCCGGGAAGGGATGCCGTTGAAGCAGGTCATCAGGAATGCCCAGCTCCGCACCTACCCGCCGGACCTCGTCCTTGAAGAGATACCGCAAGGGCTCCACCAGCTCCAGGTGCATCTTCTCAGGCAGTCCCCCCACGTTGTGATGGCTTTTGATGGTCACGCTGGGACCATGCACGCTCACGCTTTCTATTACGTCGGGATAGATCGTTCCCTGGCCCAGCAGCTCTACGCCGGCTACTTTCTTCGCCTCCTCCTGGAATACGTCGATGAAAAGCCTGCCAATCGTCTTCCGCTTGGCTTCCGGATCGCTTTTGCCCGCCAGCTCTCTATAGAACATTGCTTTCGCATCGATGCCTTTTACGTTCAGCCCGATCTCCTTGTAGGTGCTGAGCACTTGCTCGAACTCATCTTTCCGCAGCACGCCGTTGTCCACGAAGATCCCGGAAAGCCGGTCGCCTATGGCCTTATGGATCAGCGTAGCCGCCACCGTAGAGTCGACGCCGCCGCTCAATGCCATGATCACTTTCCGCTCACCTATCTGCTTCTGCAGGGCGGCTACTGTGTCACTGATAAAATGCGCCGGCGTCCAGTCCTGCTTGCACCCACAGACGTCGACCAGGAAATTCCGGATGATCTTCTTGCCTTCGATGGAATGATAGACTTCCGGGTGAAATTGAAGACAATACAAGGGCTGCTCCGGACCATCGGCAGCCGCGGCCTTCCCGTTGCCTGCTGCCCCATCGGTCGCACCGCTTCCTGACGCCGGGCCGCTGCCCTTGGTCCCATTCTTCCTGAATGCGGCAAACGGAATGCTCTCCGTATTCGCCAGCACTTCGAACTCCGCCGGCAGGTCGAGTATAGTATCGGCATGGCTCATCCATACCTGCGAGAGCTCGGTGACGTCTTTTAGGATGGGGCTGTCCTTTTGCTTATGCAATAAGGCCCGGCCATACTCCCGCTTGTTGCTGTTGGCGACCCGCCCGCCGAACTGCTTGGCCGTCAGCTGCGCGCCATAACAGACACCCAGCACCGGCAGCCGGCTGTGCAGCGCGGCGATATCCACTTCCGGCGCATTGGCGTCATTGACCGAAAAAGGAGAACCGGAAAGGATAATGCCCTTCAGGGAAGGGTCGAAGACAACAGGCTTGGAAAAGGGGATGATCTCGCAGTAGACATTGGCCTCACGTACAGCCCTGGCGATCAATTGAGTATACTGGGAGCCGAAGTCAAGAATTAGGATCTTTTCCGTCATGATCCCGCGAAGGTAAAAAAAATCCCCCAGTTGCACGGCATCGCCGTGCAACCCGTCTTACCGAGATAAATACCCCCACTCGCCGGTTTACGTTTTTCATTCCCGCAGAAAAGTCTAACATTGTACATAACCTAAAACACGCTAGTATGAAACATGCCTTCACGATCCCCCTCCAAACCCTCCGATTCGGCTGGTTATTGCTGGCCCTGCCGCTATTTCTTGGCTCCTGCCGCGGATTGCTGGGTAAAAGGGTCCATGGCGACGGCAACATCAAAACGGAAGATCGGTCCGTAAGCGACTTCAAGAACGTAGAGGTCAGCGGAGCCGCGAAGGTCATGGTGGCCCAGGGAGATCACTCCTCCGTGAAGATCGAAGGGGATGAGAACCTCCTTCCCTACATGGAGGTCAACCAGGTCGGCGACAAGATCATCGTTCGCGAACGCCCCGGCTTCAACCTCATCCCTACTAACGACCTCCGCGTGTATGTCACGACCGCCGTATATAATTCTATCGACGCCTCCGGCGCCTGCGATATCATCGGCGTGAGTAAGATCACTAATCCGGAAGCCCTGGAAATGCAGGTCAGCGGCGCAGGAGATATAAAAATGGAAGTGGATGCGCCCAGGCTGAAGGCGAGCGTCTCCGGCAGCGGCTCTATCTACCTGAAAGGCCAGACCAAAGACGTAGACCTCGACCTCACCGGCGCCGGTCATGCGCATTGCTATGAGCTGCAGGCCGAGAATACTAAAGTAGATATCTCCGGCGCAGGCTCCGCAGAAGTATATGCCAGCGTGAAGCTGCAAGCCGATGTCAGCGGCG
>JAMFRX010000677.1 GCA_026224995.1 Puia dinghuensis | reverse complement strand
TCGTTAGTGATATTGACACCTGCGTAAGGTATAACGGCAGTATGCTTAAGAATGCCGTCGTAGAAAACCGCCATAGGTAGTACCACCACCAATATCTACGATCGCTACGCCTGCTTCCAGGTCTTCCTGGCCCATGACGGCAGAGGCCGAGGCCAGGGGTTGGAGGACGAGGTCCTTGGTGATCAGGTTGCTTTTTTCGACGGCCCGGTTGATGTTCCGGATGGCATTCTTATCGCCGGTAATGATGTGAAAGTTGGCGCCCACCTTGACGCCGCCATAGCCGATGGGGTTGGGGATGTTCTGGAAATTATCCACGGTGAATTCCTGCGGGATGACGTCGATGATCTGGTCGCCGGCTGGGATATAGGTCTTGTATTGGTCGGCCACGAGCTGGTCGATCTCCCTGCGGGTGATCTCTTCCTCGGTGTTCTGCCGGACGATGTCGCCGCGGGTCTGCAGGCTCTTGATGTGATGACCGGCAATGCCGACATACACTTCGGTGATGTCCAGGTTAGGGTTGGAAGCATAGCAATTGTCCAGTGCCATCCGGATGGCTTTGATGGTCTCGTCTATGTTGAGCACCTGGCCATGCTTGACGCCGTTGCTGTTGGCGCGACCGAACCCCAATATTTCCAATTTGCCGTACTCGTTCTTACGACCTGCTATGGCAGCAATCTTTGTCGTTCCGATATCGAGTCCGACAATAATAGGTTGTTCGTGATTCATAGTTTAGTTTATTTATTTTTAGTTGTTTTTTAACGATGGTTTGTTAACGGACGGTGCCGGGGGCGTCGCCTCGGGCACAAGGTCATAGCTGGAAAGGTTCTGCTCTGTGAGCGTAGTATGTTCCAGGGGGCGGATATTCTGCTGGCGGGTGGTGTCCGGCTGCAATTGCTGTGCCGATCGGATGAGCTGCCGGATATTGTCCAGGCCCTGCTGTGAGTCATAACGGTTACCACCACTGCCTTTTCGCGTCGCGACCACCTGCCCGGCATAAGAGACGTCGATCCTGTCATATTTGTCCATCCCGATCCGGCTGAGCACTTCTTTGTAGAAGACAAAGAGCCGGTGGAATTTCGGTGCGATGTCGGTGGCATCGCCGAACGTTATCCGGTGGTCGCCGACTTCCGGCTCCAGCTCGAAGTTTTTGTCCGCGTTGATGTCGATCTGGGCGATCTGCGCCGTCCAGAAGCTATCCTGGCGAATGAAGCCGCTGAGCTGCAGAATACCGGCCGTCAGCAGGCTGTCTTCGCCCTGCAGCCTGATCCGCGGTGAAGGATAATTGGTAAACACCGGCAGCCGTGCCGGGAATTTATCCTGCAGCGGCAGCTGGACGCCGCTGCTGTCGATATAAAAGCTGTTGCCTTCACGGGTAAAGATGCGGGCCATAGGCTCTCTTTCGAGGATCCTGACCTGCAGGATGCCGTTGTTGTCAAAGAACAGCTGGGCGTCTTTGATCCAGAGGTTCTTTTCCAGCGTGGTCTCGAGGCGCCGGAGGTCGAAGGACTGGATAGGTCTCCCCTGTCCTTTTGCCGCCCCGGCGGCGGTAAGCAGGTCGACGATCCCCTTGCGGTCGATGAAGGGGGTGGTGGCCGAAGCGGGGCCGGTGATCCCGATGTGATAGCCCTTGCAAACATTGCTGTTCCTGTAACGAATGGCCGCCACGAGCAGCACCACTCCTCCGGCGCCCGCTATGCACCAGAAGATGGCGGTGAATACTTTCCTGATATTTATTTTAATGGCCATTTATTCTTTTGTTGGTCCTCTGCCGGCGGACCGTGGTCCGCCTGAGGGCCCGCCCGACGGCCCAGCGGACCGTCAGACGGGTACAAGAGTGTCCGGGTTAATTTAAAACTCCGTCCACGGCATCTTATCCTTCCAGCAATTGCCGGATAGGTTGGATCAGTGTGTCGATATCGCCTGCACCGGCGGTGATCAGCAATCCGGGCTCGCCGGATTGGAGTACGTCGGTCTTCAGCGTCGCCAGCAAATCTTTTTTCTCTACCACCGTAGCCTTCCCCTTCGTCATCTTTCCGGCGATGAGCTCGCTTGTCACACCCGCGATGGGCTGTTCCCGGGCCGGATAGACCGGCAGCAGGAATACCTGGTCGGCCAGGTCGAGGCTTGCCGCAAAGCCATCGGCGAAGTCCCGGGTCCGCGTGAACAGGTGCGGCTGGAAGATGATCGTGCACTTCATCCCGCCGAACAGCTCCTTCGCGCCGGTGATCAGCGCCCGCAGCTCCTCGGGGTGGTGGGCATAGTCATCGATATACACCCGGCCGGGCTCCTTAACGATGTACTCGAAGCGCCTTTTCACTCCGCGGAAGGCTGCTATAGCCGCCACGATCTTGTCTCCGGCGATGCCCAGCGTATGGGCCACCGCGATCGCCGCCGTGGCATTCTCCACGTTGTGCCGCCCGCCCATGGTCAACGCAACCTTGTCGATGCTCCAGTCCGTGGATTTGAACCGGAACAGGAAATCGCCCTGGTCTACACGGATCTCGGTGGCGACAAAATCGGCGTCGTCGTCGAGTCCATAGGTGAGGTGCCGGTCGCCTTTGAGGTCGGCTTCCCGCGCCAGGCCTTTCCTGCTCAGCAGGAGACCGTTGGGCTTTAGGCACCCGGAGAAGTCGACGAAGGCCTGCTCTACCGCTTCAGCCGTACCGTAGATGTCCAGGTGATCGGCATCCATGGAGCTGATGACGGCGATGTCGGGCCGCAGGCGAAGGAAGCTCCGGTCGTATTCATCGGCTTCCACCACACAGACGTTCCGCTGATCGCTCCAGTAATTGCTGTCGTAGTTGACGGCAATACCGCCCAGGAAGGCATTGCAGCCGTAGCCGCTATGCCGAAGGATATGCGCGATCATCGTCGTGATGGTGGTCTTGCCATGCGTTCCGGCCACACAGATATTAAAAGAACTATTGGTGATCAATCCCAGCACTTCGCTGCGTTTCATAAGGGTCTTCTTCTGCTGCTGGTAGTAAACCAGCTCTTTGTGCGCTGCGGGTACGGCCGGCGTATAGACCACGAGATCCGGATCTTTTGGTATACGGCTAGTGTCTTCTTCATAGTGGATAGCGATGCCTTCGCTTTCCAGCTGCTGCGTAAGGGCGGTCGGGGTCTTGTCGTAGCCCGAGACCTCCTTTCCATGAAAATGGAAGTACCTCGCCAGCGCGCTCATCCCTATTCCGCCAATCCCAATGAAATAGACCGTTTTTATATTTCTTACTTCCATCATCCTTTTATCCTTTCAAAATTTCTCCTGCGATGCGGTCGGCTGCGTCGGTGATCGCCAGCCGGCCGATATTTGTTCTTAATGTCTCCTGTCGCGCTTTGTCCCTTGACAGCTCCAGCGCCGTGGTCACCAGGGCGCTCATGGCATCCTTGTCTTTTATCAGCAGACCAGCGTTCCTGTTCACCAGGTGCTGGGCATTGGCGGTCTGGTGGTCTTCTGCCGCAAACGGAAAGGGTACGAACACAACGGGTTTTTTGGCGACGCAGAGCTCGGCGATGGACATGGCGCCCGACCGCGAGATCACGACGTCGGCAGCGGCGAAGGCATATTCCATCTGCGTGATGAAGGCATTGGTCCATACGGAGCTACGGCCCTGGCTGAGCGTAGCGGCCTTTGCCGCAAAAGGCTTACCGGTCTGCCAGATCAGCTGCGTGTCTTCCCTTCCGAATTCGTCGAGGTGAGCGGCGACGGCCTCGTTGATGCCTTTGGCGCCGAGTGAGCCGCCGGTAGACAGCACGGTGGGCAGGGCGGGGTCGAGGCCAAAGAACCTGATCCCTTCTTCCCGGGTGATCCTGCTTTGTACGATGGCGCTGCGTACCGGGTTGCCCGTGACGACGATGCGGTCAGCGGGAAAGAATTTTTCCATTCCGTCGCTGGCGACGAAGATGCGGGTAGCCTTCTTCCCCAATAAGATATTGCTTTTCCCCGCGAAGGAGTTGCTCTCGTGGATGAAGGTGGGGATACCTTTGGCCTGGGCCGAGCGCAGGACTGGAAAACTGGAATATCCCCCCACTCCTACCACCGCGTGGGGCTTAAAGGAACGCAGGATGCGGGCAACCTGGAAAAAGCTTTTGATCAGCTTAAAGGGCAGGCTAATATTCTTTATCAAAGAGCTTCTGTTGAAGCCGGCGATCGTGATCCCCTGGATACGATAACCGGCCTGGGGTACTTTCTCCATTTCCATTTTCCCCTGTGCGCCGACGAAGAGCAATTCGATATCCGGGTCCTGTTGCCTGAGGGCTCCTGCGATGGCGATGGCCGGGAAGATATGGCCGCCTGTTCCGCCGCCTGCTATGATGATCCTTGTGCTCATGCGGGTAACGCCTCCTCGTCGATCGGGTCTTCTTCGGTTGCTTGTTCTTCTTCCGTTTCCCTGGACTCTGCGTTCCGGGCCACACTCAGGATGATGCCGATGGCCAGGCAGGTGAACAAAAAAGAGCTGCCGCCCATGCTGACGAGCGGAAGGGTGACCCCGGTTACGGGAAAGAGGTTCACATTCACCGCCATATTGGCCAGCGCCTGGATGACAAGGGTAAAGCTGAGGCCCAGCGCCAGGAAGGCGCCGAACGCAAAGGGGCATCGCCGGAAGATGCGGATGCTGCGCAGCAGGAATACCAGGTAAATGAATACGATGAATAGGCCTCCCGCCAATCCGTACTCTTCGATGATGATGGCGAAGATGAAATCGGAATAGGGATGGGGGAGAAAATTACGTTGCTGGCTATTGCCGGGTCCGAGGCCAAGGATGCCGCCTTTGGCGATGGCGATCTTGGCCTGGTTGGTTTGGTAGTTGTTATCGTCGTTGGCTTCCTTACCGCCATAGACAAAGGTCTCTACGCGGCTTATCCAGGTGTCTACCCGGACAAAGATACGGGACCGGCCTTCTGTCTTTGGCTTTTCGGTGCTATTGCCATTGGCTTTATGCCGGAGGAAGGCCGCGCCGATGAGGATGAACAAGGGGATGGCCGCGACGGCGACAGTCAGCAGCAGGTGTTTGGCGCTTACCCGGCCTATGAAGAGGAGCATGAGGCTGGTCGCGCCGGTGAGCAGGGCGGTGCTGAGGTTGGCCGGGGCTATCAGCAGACAAATGATGGCTACGGGAGTGATCACGGGGAGGAAGCCCTGGCGGAAGTCTTTGATCACGTCCTGCTTTTTGCTCAGCAGGCGGCTGAGATACATGAATAGCGCCAGCTTAGCCAGGTCGGAGGTCTGGAAGGTCAGGTTGATGATGGGCAGGCGGATCCAGCGGCTGCCTTCGTTGAGCTTAACGCCGAAGAAGAGCGTATATAACAGCAGTGGGATGGAGATCATAAAGAGGATCGTCGCTACCCTTGAGTATACGGTATAGTTGACCTGGTGAGCAAAGTAGATGATCATGACCCCCACCAGGATGAAGGCGAATTGCTTGAACAGGTAGATCTCGGTATTGCCCTTGTACATCTTATACGCCAGCAAGCCGGTAGAGCTGTAGACGACGAGAAGGGACACGACGGCCAATAGGACGACTGCGGTCCAGATGACCTTGTCGCCCTTGGTCCTCGACCGGAGGCTTTGGAATGGAGTCCGTTCTATCGTCGTCGTGGCGCTCATAGATCGCGTGCAGCCTCCTTAAACTGCTTGCCTCTATCCTCATAATTTTTAAACAGGTCGAAGCTGGCGCAGGCGGGGCTCAGCAGGACGGTATCGCCTTTGGTGGCAAAATGGAAGGCCGCTTTAACGGCCTCTTCGGCGCTGGCTGTATTGACCATCAGGGGAACGTCCTGCTGAAAGGCTTCGTGGATCTTCCTGTTATCCACGCCCATGCAGACGATGGCCTTCACCTTCTCCCGGACCAGGTCGCGGATCAGGGAATAGTCATTCCCCTTGTCCACACCGCCGAGTATGAGGATGGTCGGCTTGTCCATGCTTTCCAGGGCATACCAGGTGCTGTTGACGTTGGTGGCCTTGGAATCGTTGATGAACTCCACTCCCCTCACGGTGAGGACATACTCCATGCGGTGTTCGAGGGACTCGAAGCTTTGGATGGCTTCCCGGATCTTCTCTTTACGGATCCCCACGGTGGCGGATGCGATGCCTGCTGCCATTGTATTATATTGATTGTGAATACCCTTTAGGGCAAAATCGTAGATGCTCATTTGCAATTTCTCGCTGCCGGCATTGATATTCAGTTGTCCCTTGCTGATAAATCCTCCTTTGTTGGGTTCCTGTTGCATAGTAAATGGTAATGGGTTAGAATGAATTGGGAATCGGTCTAAATGCTCGTTTATCACAGGGTCGTCGGCGCAATAAATAAAATAGTCCTCCGCCGTCTGGTTCATAATGATGCGAAACTTGCTGGCGATATAGTTCTCGAACTTATAGTCATAACGGTCCAGGTGGTCTTCGGTGATATTGGTGAGGATGGCGACTTCCGGCCGGAAAGTGGTGATGTCGTCGAGCTGAAAGCTGCTGATCTCCACCACATACCATTGCTTGGGATCCTCCGCCACCTGCCTGGCGAAAGAGATGCCGATATTGCCGACCAGGGCGCAGTCGAGACCGCCATGGCGGCAGATGTGATAGGTAAGTGCGGTCGTGGTGCTCTTACCGTTGCTGCCCGTGATGCCGATGATGCGGCCTTCCCCTTTGTAGCGGTAGGCCAGCTCGATCTCGCTTATCACCGGGATGCCTCTTGCCCTGATCCGGCGAACGAGGTCGTTCTTTTCCGGAATGCCCGGGCTTTTCATCACTTCGTCGGCCTCGAGGATACGATCCTCGGAATGACCTTGCTCTTCGAAGCCGATGCCATGCTGCTGCAGGGTCTCGCGATAGGTCTCTTTCAAGGGACCGCCGTCGGAAACGAATACGTCATAGCCGCGTTGCGCCGCCAGTATGGCCGCACCTACGCCGCTTTCGCCACCACCTAATATGATCATTCGCTTCGACATATAATATATGTGTTCTCTTCAGGGACGGAGCATGGGCTCCGCCAAGGGCGGATTTTAGGTTTTTCAAAAGCATGAACTTACTGCACCACAATTCTGTTTTCGACTAGGTTTGGTTTTTCATAACGTCGGTCAATGGGTACTATCTGATCTTCAATGTTGCAATCGCAAATGCCACACAGAGGATCGTTACGATCCAAAACCTGGTCACAATCTTACTTTCATGGTACCCCAGCTTCTGATAGTGATGATGCAGGGGGCTCATGAGGAAAACTCTTTTCCCTTCGCCGTATTTCTTTTTACTATATCTGAAATAAGTCACTTGTATGATAACGCTTAGGCTTTCCACCAGAAAGACGCCGCAGAATATCGGTATCAGCCATTCCTTGCGGACGATGATGGCCAGGGCGGCGATGATGCCGCCGAGGGTAAGGCTGCCGGTATCGCCCATAAATACCTGGGCCGGATAGGCATTGTACCAGAGGAAGCCTACGCAGGCGCCGATGAGGGCGCCGATGAATATGGACAGTTCCCCCAGATTGGGGATGTACATGATATTGAGGTATTCGGCAAAGCGGATATTGCCGCTGGCATAGGCGAAGATGCCCAGACAGGCGCCGATGACGGCGCTGGTGCCGGTGGCAAGTCCATCGAGGCCATCCGTCAGATTGGCTCCATTGGACACGGCGGTGATGATGAAGATCATGATCACCACGTAGAGCGCCCAGGTAAGTCCATGCAGGGCCGGAGGCAGGAGCTTGGAATAATTGAATTCGTGGTTCTTGACGAAGGGGATGGTCGTGATCGGCTCTTTGGCTTCTACGAAGTATTTCTTTTCCTTATCCAGTGTCACGACTTTGAGGCCGGTGGTATCGGAAGGCAGGGATTGTCCGACGTATTCGCGCCATACCCTGGTGTTGGCATTGAAATAAAGGGTACAGCCGACCACGAGGCCCAGGACCACCTGGCCCAGGATCTTGAACCAACCAGCAAGACCGTCTTTGTCGCCTTTTTTATAGGCAACACCCAATTCCTTAGCGATGCGTTTGGCGCGCAGCTTCAGGTAATCGTCGATAAAGCCGATGAGGCCCAGCCAGATGGTGCTGAAGATCATCAGGCGGATATAGGCCTTATGCAGGTCGGCCAGCAGGAAGGTGGGGATGAGGATGGCCAGGATGAGGATGAAGCCGCCCATGGTAGGCGTCCCTTTTTTCTGCTGTTCTCCGGCCAGGCCGAGATCGCGGACGGTCTCGCCGATCTGCTTTTTCACCAGGTAGCGGATCAGGCTTTTCCCGAAGATCATGCTGACGATGAGAGAAAACACCACGGCCAGCAGCACCCGGGAGGTGATGAACTGGAAGAGTGCGCCGCCCGGCACTTTTATCCCGTGTTGTCTAAGCCATTCAAATAAAGCGTACAGCATGTATAATCGTTATTTATCGAGCAGTTCGAAAAGCTCGGTCAAGAGCTGTTTATCGTCGAAAGGGTATTTCACCCCCTTGATCTCCTGATATTTTTCGTGTCCCTTTCCTGCGATGAGCAGGATGTCCTCGGGGCCGGCGAGGTTCAGCGCCGTCCGGATGGCTTCCTTCCGGTCGGTGATCGAAATGTATTTCCTTTTTGCGGCGGTGTTAAGGCCGGCCTCGATATCCCGGATGATCTGGTCAGGGTCTTCGCTCCGGGGGTTGTCCGAGGTGAAGATGACCTTGTCGCTGTATTCGCAGGCAGCGGCGCCCATCAGGGGACGTTTCGTCTTGTCGCGGTCGCCGCCGGCGCCGACGACGGTGATGATCTTTTCGTGCCCTTTTCGCAGTTTCTGGATGGTAGCCAGCACGTTGATAAGCGCATCGGGCGTATGGGCGTAATCCACGATCCCGATGATCTTCTCCTTTGGCGACATGCTGTAATCGAAGCGGCCTTCTGCGCCGCTGATGGTGCTGAGGCAGCGCAGGATCTCGTTTTTATCCTCGCCCAGGCAGATGGCTGCGCCGTAGACGGCCAGCAGGTTGTAGGCATTGAACTCGCCGATCAGCCGGAAATGGACCTCTGTGTCGTTGACCGTCATCACGAGGCCGGTGAGGTTATTCTCAAGTATCCGTCCCTTGAATTCGGCCAGGGTCTTAAGGCTATAGAAATGCTTTTTTGCATTGGTATTCTGGAGCATCACTGTGCCTCTCTTATCGTCGGCATTAGAAATGGCGAAGGCGTCGGAAGGCAGGCCGTCGAAAAAAGATTTCTTTACCCGGATATATTCCTCGAAGGTCTTGTGGTAATCCAGATGGTCATGGGTGATATTGCTGAACAGGCCGCCGGTATATTTGAGGCCGGCGATGCGGTGTTGGTGGATGGCGTGCGAGCTCGTCTCCATGAAGGCATGCGTACAGCCTGCGTCCAGCATGTCCCTTAGCAGGGCATTAAGGTGCAGCGCATCGGGAGTGGTATGGGTTGCCGGCACAATGCGGTCCCCGATCCGGTTTTCCACGGTGCTGAGCAGGCCGCATTTGTAGCTCAGGGCAGAGTAGAGCTTGTATAATAAGGTAGCGATGGTCGTCTTGCCGTTGGTGCCGGTGACGCCCACCAGCTTCAGGTGCTCGGAAGGCTGGCCGTAGAAATTATGGGCGATGATGCCGGCGGCGGCGCTGGCGTCTTCCACCCTGATGAAGGTCACATCAGCAGGCAGGGGGTCGGGCAGGTCTTCGCACACGATGGCGGTAGCGCCGGCGGCTATCACATCGGGGATATAGCTGTGGCCATCCGTGTGGGTGCCCTTCATAGCGATGAACAGCGTGCCGGGGCCGGCCTGCCGCGAGTCGGTCTGCAGGTTGGCGATGGTCCTGTCCCGCTCGCCATGGATCGACCGGATGCTAACTTTGTATACTATTTCCTGCAGGTTTGCCATAACCCTTATAGGGATCTTGATTAGTCCAGCTGAATGAATATGGTTTCTGACTTTTTCAACGCAGACCCCGGCTCCGGGCTTTGCGACCGCACTTTTCCGCTACCTTTTACCGACACATGGAGGTCCATGCTTTCCAGCATATAGAGGGCATCCTTAAGGCCCATTCCCTTCACGTCCGGTACCCACTGGCGCGATGCAAGATGCTTGTTCATCACCGCCTCGCTACCTGCAGTGGATGCATAGAGCCCGCTCCAGTCATTCTTGCCGGCAGAGTCGATATAATCGGCGCCCAGGGTCTGCTCCACCAATCGCATGGAATGGGTGAGGCCGGCATTGTAGAACCGGGAGCTGTCCTTCGTGAGCTGCGGGTTGGTATCCGGGTTAGGGTCGGCGGCCATCAGCCTGTCGGCCACTTCCTTGAACACCGGCGCCGCCACTTTCGCGCCATAGTAAACTTTTGCAAAAGGCTTATTCTTTATGACCACTATGCAGGTATATTTCGGGGCCGCCGCCGGGAAATAGCCTACAAAGGTGGATTGGTAGATGTGTTCGGCATAGCCATGTGAGCCGTTGGCCACGAGGGCGGTACCGGTCTTGCCGGCTACCTTGTAAAAAGAGTTTTTGAACGTGCTGGCGCCCGTTCCTTCCGGATCGTTGCAGACGCCCACCAGGCATTCCTGCAGCTCCCGCAGGGTCTGGTCGCTGCAGATCTTTTCTATCAGGGCCGTAGGCTGATTCTCTTTTAGCGTAACGCCCGATTCCTGAACGGCGCTCACGAGATAGGGCTTCATCATCCGGCCGTTGTTGGCGACGGCATTGTAAAGCGCGAGGGTATGCAGCGGTGTGATCAACACTTCATAGCCGAAGGCCATCCAGGGCAGGGCCGTATTGCTCCAGGTGCGGGATTTAGGCGTAATCAGCACGGGTGTCGCTTCGCCGGCGAGGTCGACGCCGGTGGGGCGGTCGAGATGGAGCGCGCGCAGGTGGTTGATGAATTCATTGGGGTTTGAAGCATAGTTGGCCACCGCCAGCTTGGCCATGCCGACATTGGAGCTCAGCTCGAAGGCTTCTTTTACGGGGACTACATGTTTTCCATGTTTCTCCGAATCGTAGACGGTGCGGCCGGAGATCTTCCATGTTCCGCCTTCCAAATCGACGGTATTGGCGAGTGTGATCTTCTTGTCCTCCAGCAGGGATAGCAGGGTCGCCAGCTTGAAGGTGGAGCCAGGCTCCGTGGCCCGGATGGCGTAGTTCATGTCCTCCCAATACGTTCCGTCGGGCTGCACACCGAGGTTGGCGATGGCTTTGATCTTGCCGGTGGCCACTTCCATGACGATGCAGGTGCCGTGTTCGGCCTCGTTGGCCTGGAGCTCCCTGAGCAGCGCATTCTCAGCGATATCCTGGATGTTGACGTCGATGGTGGTGACGATATCCTTGCCATTGACCGATTCGATCTCATAGCCTTCTACGGGAATATAGGTTCCGCCGGCGATATAGCGGACGAGGCGACGGCCGGTCTCGCCTTTGAGGAGGGTATCGTAGGTGCGTTCGAGCCCTACGTTCTGCCAATTCGTTCTTGCCAGGCCAATGGTACGATTGGCCAGCAAGCCGAACGGATTCAATCTTTTATTGGTCACCTCGGCGATAAAGCCGCTCTTGTTGCGGCCTTCACGTACCAGGGGGAAGGTGCGAAGCCTGCGGTATTTTTCGAAGGCGACATTGGACTGCAGCAGGTAGTAGCGGTCTTCGCTCCGGTAGCCCTTGAGCAAGTCTTTTTTGTAGGCGCCCGCGGAGCGGTCGCCGAAGAGGGTGGACAGGCAGAGGGACAGAGAATCGAGGTTGGAGGTAAAACGATGGCCGTTCTTTTCGCGGAGGCCATCGGCGCCGAAATCGATGTAGATATTGAACCAGGGGATGGAAGTGCTGAGCATGCTGCTGTCCGCGCTGTAGATCGTTCCTCTCTCCGCATCCAGCTCTATGAATTTTTGGTGCAGGCTGTCGCTAAGCCCGCGCCAGTATGCGCCCTGAGCCCGTTGGATGTACACGACCTTTCCCAGCACCAGGAGGCTTAGCGCCACGATGCCGAGAAAGCAGAGGTAGACCCTCCATAATATATCGCGTTTTACTTCCATATCTTTTTTAATCGATCTATCTTTTTTCGACGCTATCAACGAGCACGTACGGCGGACGGGTGAGCTCCTGGAGACCGAACGCTCCGACGGCCCTCGCCAGCTCGCTCTGTTTGCTCCGGAACATCACTTCGCTTTTGAGCGTTTTGTATTCGTATTGCAGCTCTTTTACTTCTTTACCGGTCTTGTTGATATCCCGGGATATATTGTCGGCATAATGTCCGTTATAGATGTAGATCACCGCGAGCGTCGCCAGGAACAGGAAGAAGCCGATGTTCTTCATGATCCAGCTATAGCCCAGCAGGGAAGGTTTCCAGCGGGATGCCTTCTTGGCGGGCTTTGGCGATTCGGTATGTCTTTTTTCGT
>JAMFRX010000676.1 GCA_026224995.1 Puia dinghuensis | reverse complement strand
GTGGGCGATCACCTTGAACAGGCTGTCGATGCCATAGGTTACTTCGCCGGTGCGTTTGTCGACGAGGGCGATCTCGTTGACGGCTCTTTGCCGGTCTATGATGGAGCAGGCAAAGTCGGGCATGTCCTGGTAGGGGGCTCTACCTTCGGTTTCCAACATACCGGTGGTGGTGAAGGCGTGGGTATATACCTTGCACATTGGGCATTCGGAATCGTAGAGGATGACGTGGTCTTTTAGCGTTTTCATGCTGCTTCCTTTGTTTCGATACAAATTTATACATAATTTCTGAACTTTCAATAGTTATTGAAAGATTATTTCGAGTTGTTTTTTGTATTTTGGTCTTGTGAAAGAATTCCTGGATGCCTGTGACAAGGTCCTCAACAGCAACACCTTCCTACTTCAGACGCAGCTGGGTTTCGGCGGCCTGCGGGAAGAGCTGCCTCGATTTATCCCGTCGCCCGAATTTTTGCAGCAGCTGCTGCAGCAGGATATTGAGCGGGGTTGGAATAATCTGCACTATTACAGGGATGACGACGGGCCGCTGGAACCGAAAAAAGGGGTACTGGTCAAGCCTTCTTTTGAGCTTAGCCTAACACGGCCGGCGGTTACACCTAAGGAATATTTCATGGGGATGTTGATGGGTAATACCCGGATCGGCAATTTCTGCAGCTTCTATGGGCCGGTGATGTCTCGCATTCAGGCTGAGCTGCTTGCTGAGGAGTTTATCGGGTGGCTGACTGCGGGCCAGTTTTTTGAGCTGTATACGCTGGAGCCGAACTTCCTGGAGGAGACGGCTGATCTGGATACGATGTGTTATTTCGAGCCTAATGGATGTAATACGGCGACGGTGGTTGTATGCGGCAGAGCCGTATGGTTGCTGCTGACCAATGGGATACCCTAAGGGTCGTTCGTCGGTGTTTTAAGCGGCTCGTTGAAAAATTGGGCTGCAGGTGTTTTTTTGCCGGATATTTAAGAAAACACCAGCTATGACCTTGCAAAGAACCCTACTGTATGTGATCCTGCTCTTATTGCCGGCCGGGCTTTTCGCCCAAATGACGCCTTATTATCTTGCCGATGGGCTCAATAATTTTGAAGATCAGCAGCTGCGGGGCAGCTCGCCGGTCTACGTGTCTTATGTTACGGATGATTCGCTGATCATCTCGCCTGAGTCGGAGACCCTGAAGCACTGTTCGATCTATAAGCGGAAACAGGGGGAGAGCTTTTTCAGGCGAACCCGTTCCTTCAGCTCTACCAACACCAACTATGCCTGTGTGGACCCCAACTTTATCATGCTGATTCAAGATGATGGCAGCTATCTTCTTTTTGGGAAGGACCAGGGACAATCGAGCACATTGCTAAGTACGGATGACAAGGCGCCGGTGCTGAGGGTGCGGGATAGTCTCCGGACGGTGATAGCGGGTGTCAATAAAGGCGTATATGCGGCCAATAAGAAGGTCAGTGACGAAGAACACCGGAAAGATGTCGTTCTGACCAAGAAGATCCTGTCGGGCTATCTGGCTTCTATTCATTCCCGGCGGTCCGATCCGGTGTTGGCCCGGCAGATCGTCAAGTGGTCGGGCAACTCCACCACGGTAGTTTATCTGATGCAGGAGAATTATTCCATCATTCGGAATGCCTTCGGGGAGGTGCTGCGGAAGACCATCGTGGGGCTGATCAAGTATCATACGGACGGGAAGTGTTACCTGCAATGGCGGACGTTTGGGTATGAGTCGGTGGGAGGGGGGCAGTTCAGCTCTGACATGAGCACTTATAATACGACTAACTATACCTTTAATGCCAGTTCTTCGGCGGGGACGACGCGAATGGAGGAGGGGCAGGCGTATGAGGTGGGGTGTGATTGACGCCTGGTGGTCATTTAGGCGTAACTTGAGGGATATGACCTTGCTCCCTGCACTATTTATCTCTCTGCTGAGTGTACTCGTCTACGCCTTCCTTTTCCGGGGATTCCGGAGTGTTCTTTTCAGAAGCAACTGGGAGGAGGCCCGGCAGAGGAAGGTCTACAACAGGACGCTGATTGTGGTGATCTGCTGGGCGGCGTTGTTAAGCGTACTGGCGCTAACAGGATTTTTTAACGACTTTACGCATCTTCCGCCGCGCCTTCCCTTTGTGCTGCTTCTTCCGCTGCCTTTTGTCCTGATCATTGCCTTTTCCCCAGTGGGTACGGAACTGTTGAGACACACGCCGCCGCATTGGCTGGTCTACCTGCAGAGTTTCCGAATACTCGTGGAGTGCCTGCTTTGGATCTCTTTTCTCCGGGGGCTGGTACCGGTGCAGATGAGCTTCGAGGGTCGTAATTTCGATGTGCTATCCGGTCTGTTGGCGATACCGGTGGGTTATTATTGCCTGGTGAAGAAGTCTTGGCCGCGTTCTTTGGTGGTGGTCTATAACATTATAGGGCTGGGGTTGTTGGTGAATATCATGGTCATCGCGGTACTGAGCTTGCCGACGCCTTTCAGGTATTTTCATAATGGGCCGGCGAATACGGTGGTGACGACTTTTCCTTTTATTTTTCTTCCGGGGATGCTGGTGCCGCTGGCGTATGCGATGCATATTTTTTCGCTGCGGCAGGTGGTGGGGCGGGATGGGGGAAGCCAAATTTAATTTGGGAATGTGTACCTAATTAGGTACCTTTGTCTAAAATAATTCTGTGCCTACTATAGACTATTTTGATGGAATAAACATCAACATCTATTACGGCGAGCATGTTCCGGCTCATGTTCATGCTTTGTATAATGAATTTGAGGCATTGGTAGAGATCAGATCGAAAAAATTGTATGCTGGATATCTACCTGGAAAGCAGATGAAAAAAGTAGTTCGCTGGCTAGTGGAAAACGAGGACGATGCGTTAGAAATCTTTTATAAATTCAACGAAAAATTGAGATGAGAAAAGTTGCCAAACTTCCAAGGATCTTAAAAATCAACCGGATCGATGGGCTGATAATCTCTGTTGTTTTTAACAACGGCGATTCAAGGATTATTGATTTTCGGGAAGTTTTGAAGTCTATTGATATCCCCAAGGATTCAAATGTCCGGATACTCCTTGACCCGAAAGAATTTAAAAAAGTAAAGTTGAATAACAATACTCTTTCCTGGAAAAAGGCTGGCCAGGTTATTACGTTTAAGGGCAAGGAAAGGAGCGTGCCCTTTGAGATAGGCCCAGATGTTCTATATCGGCTTAGTAAAATGGATAAGGAAGTGTCGGTGTTGGCTATCGGCCAGCTGGTCAGGGAAATGCGGGAAAAGGCAGGCCTTACCCAAGGCGGACTAGCTGAAAGAAGCGGAACTAGCAGGAATTATATCTCCAGGATCGAAAATGATAAGTCGGGTATAGAGCTTTCTACTTTGCAAAAGATAGTGGAGACGGGACTGGGCAGGCAGCTGGAGATCAATATTAGATAGGCAATCGGACCTCATAGAAAAACGCCTGTCAAGATCAGGAAGGACAGACAAGCGGTGACGCCTACCTGCAACCACAGGGATGTTGTCGCATAAGCAGGGTCACCCGTCCATAGAAGGTAGGCCTCAATCCCGGCATTAAACAAGGATGCCACTCCACAAAATACATACAATAAGCCCACTGGATTTTTTAAGACTCGAAATTTGCGCAGAATAAATAGTATTAGGCCCAAGCCGCCAAACAGCCACCATTGCAGCAGATAAAGAACCGAAAAGACTGATACAATTCCGTCGCGTTGGCGGACGCCCAATATGTAGCCAACCAGGGCCAAACCAGCGTAAATCAGCACCGACCATAATAAGTTGTTTGATTTGTAAGTCATCGGCGAATAGTTATATCCACTTTTAATCGGTTTTTCCAAATCTGGCTATTGAGCCAAATGTCTGGTTAAAATATTCGTACCAGGATGCTCGTTCGGCTACCGGGATCTCATAATACACCTTCGTAGAGAGGTCGGCAAAAAAACCGCCGTACCTGCTGATCAGCAATACTCTTGTTGTGTCGAGCAGTTGACAGGACACCCGATAATAACCCATCCACACAACACCCTTCGTCTTTTCTATCGGGACTGGCGAGACGTCGGATAAATAATATTTCATTGTATCGTCGTTCATGCGGGCAGATCGGTAATAGGACAAAGAATCCTTCTGAAAAGTTCTTTCCCGGCCAATAGTATCGTACATCAGCCAACTAGACGCTTTCTCCCAATTCAACAATTGCGAGAAGCCTGGAACCCCCATAAAGAGTGTTATCGCCATCAAAATAATGTATCTCATAGCAAATTCATAATGTTTTCAATTAGTTACATGTGCCCACGTTGGGGTGCGGGTTGCTCACCGTGTTTTGGCTCATATTCCCTGCTAGTTGCATCCCTCGAAGGTCTTCGCCTAAATCGCCAGGATCAAGACCTTGCCCGCCTCCGGTCCAGGTACCGATAGTGGCGGGGATAGCGACACCCCCTGCCGCCATCGCGTCCAATGCAAAGGTCGTGCAATTGTTCGAATTCAGGTTGTAGTCATACCCCGCATTGTTCCCCTGACTTGTATAGTTCAGCATGTCGAAGAACTGCTGACTTGACACATTGATAGTAAGGCTGATATCGTATCCCATATTTTCGTCATTAGCGAGAACACCCTGTGCTGTCGCAGAACCTGGCAATACGATGCTTTGAGGGTAGAATCCGACATTTCGTGTAGTCGTAGCGATCCCTGTACTCTCCGAAAAGATTAGCCACGTATGTCCTACGTTGATGGGGTTAGTACCAGCGCTGCTTCCTCCCAAACCCGTGCTCGACCAGGTCCATGGCTGCCTGCTATCTGTTACCGGCTGCTCAACAGCTAGGGTAACCGTGTACTGGTGGTCGCTGTTGTCGCTTTGGGTAAAGCATTTAAAATAATCGGCAATGTTTCCGATTGGGTTGCCAGGCGGCGCCAGTTGCACCGTATAGATTGGAATGCGGCGTACAAATATCCCAGTCAAATCCCTCGGGCCGGGACTTCCATCTGACCCCAGCTGTTGAAGACCATAGGTATTGCAACTAGTCTCTGACCACGATTCACCATCGTCCGGAAAGTCTGACGAATAATTATACCCGTAGATCGTATTACATACCTCAATATTGACGTCGACATCCGTTTCGACATTCCCGTCGTTCCCGTCTGTACTCGACGTGCTAATTGAGTTCAATTGCTTAACAAATCGCCGCGGCGCCCTAATAGAATTCCCCTGCCAATCCTCTACCAACATAATTCCAGAACTTGTGCTGACGCCTACAATGGCTGTGCTATCTGGTAGGTAGGTCACCAAACTGCAATGAAATTGGGCACTCGAATCGCGCATGACGATGAGGGCTGTAATGTCATTCAGCGAAAAGCTCCCGTTCCCCGTCACATCCGACGTAATAAATAGCGGGTGCGTAAACTGGACCGGAGCAACGATTGCCTGTCCGTTCGACAGCAGGACGGTCCTGGACAGGTCCCATCGGACAGTTCTTGGTTGGTGCGCCCGGTAATTTTGGGAGTTTGGAGGTCCACCCTCTCCTAAAACAGAACTTTCGAAATATAGCTGCGCGGAGTCTATCGCTGTGTGGCCTACCGCGTTGGATATGGTACGTTTATCTTTTACGCAACAAGTGGCACATAGGCACAGGAAGACGACAGGTATTAGTTTGGTAGTATAATGTGACATGATAAGGTTTTTACGTATGTGAATGTTCAGCATCAGCCTGAGGTAGGCAAAATCAAGATGCCGCTGGTCGATTGTGAATAAATTGTGAGATATCGCGGCGATGGATACCCAATTAGAAATTTACCAATAATTCAAAAACCAATAAAAAAAAGGGGGACGGTATAATCAATATTCTTAAGCACCCTTAAATAAAAACGCTTACTCGTAACCGATCTCATGAATCTAAACAAAAACGACTGCACCGCCTTTGCCGTGCAGGCCTTGGGAACTGCTGGAATCCTTTTACCTTTTACGATTGGTTAATGGGCTGGCCTCTTCGGTGATGATCGTTGCACTGCTATCATCGCGGCAATAACAGTCGATTCGGCTGTTAAATTGGGTGATGAGCCTGCAAAGCCTGTTTTTTAGCAAGTTTCAAGAATTTGGGTATCTTAACGAAATTTTCAACTAATCGTTATGAGAATCGCCAATCTACTGGCCGGCACCGCGTTATTGGTCGCCCTTGCCAGCCCCTTTCATTCCTTAGCCATCGATACGAAAGATACGCGGATGCTGTCGCAGCCGGCCATCAGTGCGGATCACATCGCTTTTATCTATGCGGAGGACCTTTGGGTCGCCAATGCGGATGGAACGCAGCCACGGCGGCTGACCGTGAGCGAGGGGATAGAATCGAGTCCTGTGTTCTCACCGGACGGGAAGTTCATTGCATTTAGCGCGCAGTATGATGGGAACATCGACGTGTATGTGATCCCTGTGGAAGGGGGAATGCCGAAGCGGCTGACGTGGCATCCGGGAGCGGATATTGTCAGGGGCTTCACTACGGATGGGAAGTCGGTGCTGTTCATTTCCCAGCGGGCTAATTTTACCAACCGGTACTACAAGCTGTTTACGGTTCCTTTGACCGGTGGGCCGGAGAAGCAACTGGAGATCCCCAATGCTTATTATGCGTCTTATTCGCCCGACGGAAGCAGGCTGGCCTATACGCCTATACCAGATCCTTTCCGGCAATGGAAACACTATAGGGGTGGGCAGATGGCCAAGATCTGGCTTTTCTCTTTTAAGGACCTGTCGATAGAGACTATTCCACAGCCTACGGGCGGATGTAATGATGCTTCGCCGGTCTGGATCGGGAATACGGTCTATTTCCGCAGTGACCGGGATGGGGAATTCAATCTGTATGTTTATGATATCGGGTCGAAGCAGGTCAAGGCATTGACGAAGTTCACGGACTTTCCGGTCCTGAGCATGTCCGGCAGGGACGGCAGGATCGCTTTTGAGCAGGCCGGGTATCTGCATCTATATGACATTGCGGGTGGTGCGGAAAAGAAATTGACCATCGGGATTGCGGCCGATCTGCTGGAGCTAAGGCCGCGGTATGCTTCGGGGGGCTCGAGATATATCCGGAGCGCGGCTATCTCGCCGAGCGGGGCGCGGGTGGTGCTCGACTTCCGCGGGGATATCGTGACGGTCCCGGCGGAGAAGGGGGATTACCGGAACCTGACGCAGACGACGGCTGCGCATGAGACGGCGCCGGCCTGGTCACCGGATGGGAAGTCCATCGCCTATTTTTCGGATGCTTCCGGCGAGAACGTTCTTCGCATTCAGCCGGAAGACGGGAAGGGGGCGGTGAAGACCGTTAAGCTGTCGGGAGCGGGGTTCTATGACCAGCTGAAATTCTCGCCTGACAGCAAGAAGCTTTCTTTTGTAGACAACAGCAGGACATTATATGTCCTGGATATTGCTTCGGGGGAGATCAGGAAGGTAGACTCCGACGAGCTCTATAGTCCCGGGCCTTTCAGGGATATCGCCAGCGACTGGTCGTATGATAGCCGGTGGATCGCTTATACCAAACTAACGGCTACCCAATTCAAACGAGCTTACCTATATAGCGTACCGGAACAGAAGTCCTATCCGGTAACCGATGGGCTCAGCGATGCCGAGCAACCGAAATTCGATCCTAAGGGTAAGTATCTGTACTTCTTTGCGTCTACGGATGCAGGTCCGGTGCTCAACTGGTTCGATCAATCCAGCGCAGATATGCGGGCGACGCTTTCCATCTACCTGGTGACCCTGCAGAAGGAGACGGTCTCGCCTTTCGCGAAGGAGAACGACGAAGAGAAAGGGGCGGCGGCAGCCGGATCAGGCGATGCGGCGCCCAAAGCGGATGTGGCGACGGGGAAGGGAAGCGCAGGCAAGGGTGGCGGTAAGACAGACGGGGGCAAGGCAGACGCGGACAAGGCGGCCGCCGACAAGAAGACGGAAGTGTTGAACATCGATTGGGATGGGATACAGAACAGGATCATCGACCTGCCGATAAAGGCGAGCAATATGGGGCAGCTCACGATAGGGAAGGACGATGCCCTCTATTATGTGGTCTATAGCGAAGAAGGGGACGGGTCTGGAACCTTGCATAAATATGATCTTAAAAAGCGCAAGGACCAGGAGGTCTTCGATCTGGAAGGATACGAGCTTTCCGCCGATGGCAAGAAGATGCTGTACGCGAAGAGTGGAACTTTGTGGATAGCCGATGCCGGCGCGAAGCCCGACCCAGCCAAGGGGACGGTGAACGTCAATGAGATCCAGGTAAAGGTGGATCCGGCGGCGGAATGGGCCGAGATCTTCGACGAAGCCTGGCGGGTCAATAGGGATTATTTTTACGATCCGAACATGCATGGGGTCGACTGGGCGGGTGTCAAGAAAAAATATACGGCCTTTCTACCCGACCTGAGCTGCCGCGACGACCTGAACTTCCTGCTCCAATGGATGGGCAGCGAATTGTCGATCGGCCATCACTTTATCACAAACGGCGGAGACCATCCTTTTGCATTGAAGACTATCAGAGGCGGCCTGCTGGGAGCGGATTATTCTATCGAGAATGGCCGTTATCGGATAAAGAAGATCTATGGCGGTCTCAACTGGAATCCTAATCTTCGGTCGCCGCTGACGGAACCGGGGGTCAATGCAGCGGTGGGTGATTATATCCTCGCCGTGAATGGTCAGGAAGTTTCCGGTGAAGATAATTTGTATCAATATTTCGAGAATACGGCCGGGAAGATCGTGGAGCTGACCATCGGCACCAGTCCGCAGATAGCGGGTTCGAGGGTCGTAAAGGTGGTGCCGGTCGATAATGAATTTGCCCTCCGCAACCGGGATTGGGTAGAAGGCAATTTGAAGAAGGTTAATGAGGCGACCAATGGCAAAGTCGCCTATGTGTATGTGCCGAATACCGCGCAGGAAGGGCATGACTACTTTAAGCGCTATTTCTTCCCGCAGGCCACCAAGCCGGCGATCATCGTCGACGAACGCTTTAATGGCGGCGGCGACCTGGCCGACTATTATATAGAGCTCCTGACAAGACCTTACCAATCCAACTGGCATACCCGGTATGGGCAGGATTTCAAGACACCTACGGCCAGCATACAGGGACCTAAGATCATGCTGATCGACGAGAATGCCGGCTCCGGCGGCGATATGCTGCCGTGGATGTTCCATAAGTTCGGAGTGGGGACGTTGATCGGCAAACGTACCTGGGGCGGGCTGGTAGGTATACTGGGCTATCCCACTTTGATGGATGGCGGCGAGATCACCGCACCCAATGTAGGTATCTGGACGAAGGATGGCTTCGTCGTGGAAAATGCAGGCGTTTCGCCGGACATCGAGGT
>JAMFRX010000675.1 GCA_026224995.1 Puia dinghuensis | reverse complement strand
CGCACTATACATTCCCGTCTTGTCGAATAGCTGATCGTAGGGGAAGCGGTAATAGTATTCATCGCCTACCGTCTTGCGGATGATCGCGGATAGGATATTGGCAGTGCCGCTGGAATAGTTGAATACCAGTCCCGGCGAATGCTTCAGGCCGCTGCGGGACGCGTATTCACCCATATTGCTTTCCCGGAATAGCATTTCGGTCGCATCGCTGGGGCCGCCATAGAACTCCCACCAGCTCAGCCCGCTATTCATATGCAAAAGGTCGGCTATCGTGATCAGCCGCCGGCTGTCTCCTTTCCAGGCTTCCACAGGCGCCGGCGCCCCGGTATTCAGCTTGCCCTGCCCTACCAGTATCCCTGTCAAGGCATTCGTGATGCCCTTGGTCATCGACCAGCCCGCCAGCCGTGTACGACGGTTAAAACCCGGGGCATAACGCTCCGTCACCAGCTGCCCATGCCACACGACGACTACCGCCCTCGTCCCCGTCGCAGCGGCGCCTCCTTCCCCAAAAGCCAGGCCCATGGCCGACTTAAGCTTCACCGTATCGATCGCCGTCCCGCCATTACCAGGACTGTCCATTCGCATGACAACGGTCCTGCCAACTCCTGCTCCCGCAACGCCCCGCCCCTCACTACCCACCTGCCCCGCCATCGCAAGTGGCCGCACTCTATCTCCCTGCGGCCAGTCTATGGTATCCGGGTTCACCACGGGTCTCGCCGGTCGAACGAAATGCTGATCCCGCAGCGCCTCTTCCGTCATCCCATTCACCAGGGTAGCACCTATCCCCCACCGATAAACCGCCTTGCGGCTGCCCAAACCCAGCACCGACGCAGTGACGCTGCTATCCTGATAATCTACCGTACAGTGAGCCAGGTTCATGGGAAAGGAAGAGAGGTCTTCATGCAGTACCCGGTCCTGCGGACGACCGGCCACAAAGATCCCCGAGCAAGCGATCTTGGCGGCATAGCCGCTGATGATCGGCAGCGCTCTCCAAATGAACACGACGACGCCTATCAGGATAACAAGAAACAGGAATTTAAAGACGAGCTGGACCCGCTCCCGCATGTTTTTTTTTAAAATATAACGAAAAAACCAATACGAGATCCGGCTATATTACCAAACTGGGAGATTGAAGGGCCGAAATGGAAAAACCCACGAAAAATTGTACCTTATACCGGTCAAAACGACAACCTTTATGATCAAAATAGTGACGCTTACAGCCTTATCCCTCGCCTTGCTAACCGCTTCCGTTTCGGCCCAGGACAGCACGAAGATCAAACATATCAGACAGCTCATGGACGTCATGGGCTCCGGTCGTTTAGGCGTGCAGGTAATGACGGGCATGCTCGGGCAATACAAGAAGACCTTTCCCGACGTGGATGGCTCCTTCTGGGACGATTTCATGAAAGAAGTAAAGCCGGACGATCTTGTCGACCTCATGGTCCCCATCTACGACAAATATTTTACGGACGACGATATCCGGCAGATGATCGCCTTCTACAATACACCCGTTGGCAAAAAGCTGGTCGAAAATCTGCCGCTCATCACCCAGGAGTCCATGACAGTAGGCATGGAATGGGGCAAGCAGATCGGCCAGAAAGTGATGGAACGCCTCAAACAGAAAGGATATCTCAAAAACGGCTGATCATGCCTTCATCACAGCAGCCTTCTTCCCGCTCCAGTCCGGGAAGAGAACCTTGTCGTCTGAGATTTGCAGATGCGCGTCGGCCACAGCGCTGAAGACACTCCGGAAATCCGTCGTCACCGGCAGATCACGTCCGTCTTCCAGGTTTTCCACCGTCAGTTCCGGAACATTCCCATGCACCTTCCCGCCATCCACACGGTTGCCTAAAATAAAATTACAGGAACCCCGGCCATGATCCGTGCCGCCGGTGCCATTCTGATGAACCGTCCTGCCGAACTCCGTCATGGTCATCACGGTCACGTCATCCTGCCAGGCATCCAGGTCCCGCCAGAAAGCCGCCATGCTATTGCTGAGGTCGGCGACATTGCGGGAAAAGATCCCATTGTCCGTTCCCTGATTAAAGTGCGTATCCCAGCCGTTGGATTCGGTGAAAGCCACTTCCAGCCCCACGTCCATCTTGATCAGCTGGGCTATCTGCCGTAAAGAATTACCCAATGGGGTAGGCGGATAGATCGCGCCGGCCGCCGGCCGGTAATTGCGGATATCGGCCTGTTGCAGCAGCTTCATCGCCTCGAAGCTTTCCTTCCCCGTCTCATGCAGGAGCCCGGGCGAGGTCTGATCATATAGGTCCTCAAAGCTCCGGGCTGCCGTATTCGCAGCAGCGGGATTGCCCTTTAGCTGTATGGCAAAGTCCTGAAGGTTGCTGATGGCCAGGCTGGGATGATCTCCATAAAAGGATCGGGGTAAAGCCGACGTCAGGCTGACCGCCGTAAAAGGCGTCGCCGCATCATGCCCCAGCAGCCCTACCGCCCGGTTCAACCACCCGCTGGCCGTGCCCTTGTTGAAAGGCGTCCCAGATTCCATATAGTCCTGCGCATCAAAATGATAGCGGGTAGTGTTAGGCGAACCAATG
The DNA here is from genome assembly GCA_026224995.1 of Puia dinghuensis. Classification (GTDB taxonomy): domain Bacteria; phylum Bacteroidota; class Bacteroidia; order Chitinophagales; family Chitinophagaceae; genus Puia; species Puia dinghuensis_A. The sequence goes on along the minus strand of JAMFRX010000675.1, from coordinate 3,122 downwards.
CCATGCACGATCCCTAGCCTACCCTCCTTGAACAACGGCTCGAAGGCCCGCATGCCGGGATGCAGCCCCCAGCGCCCATCCAGGTCGATCAAGGGGTTGGTCCTGCCACCGGCAGTAGCCTGCATGCTCAGGGTAGGACGCGCCGCCTGCAGATAGGTGTCCGAAAAAGGCGTCACCGCCATCAGCCCGTCCATCGCCCCGCGCTGGAAGATGCACACCAATACCCTCTTCCGCTTGTAAAGCCGCTTTACCTTATCCCTGGCCGCAGCCTCCGCCATAAAAGCGGGAATGCCCCCCATCAGCCCCACGCCAAACAGCGCCAGACCACTACCCTTCAAAAAAGCTCTTCTCGACGCCATAAGCTGGATTTTTTGAGATTATCGCCTTTGATATTCCGGTGAACCAATAATGATCCCCACCACCTGCGCCAGCATCGGGTCGGCATTGACGACCATCATGCCCTGCTGCTCGCCGCCGATCGTCGAATCTACCATCTCGGCCGGCGCATTCGCGCTGGCCTCCTTGACCTTCTGCGCAAAGCTGGGATCATTCAGCATCGGCGTCAGCCGCTTCACTGTGGCCGCCAGATCCCGCTCCGGCAGGATCAGACGCCCATAGATCAGCAAAGCCGCCTGCGCGCTCTCCGGCTCATGGCCATTGTTAAGCGCCAGCAGGTCGACCCGCACGCCAGGGATACGCCCCGCAGCCAGCGCCAGCCCGAAGTTCATCCGGTTCAGCAGGCTGCCCGTATTGATCCAATAAGTGCCTTTGTCCGGGTAACCGGTCGGCGCCTGGTAATAATATTTCTTTTCCCCCATCCTGGTCACCCAGCTATAAAGCTGTATCGGTTGGTAGATCGTCGCATGCAGGCTCCGCACCGACCCAATGGCCAGCTCAAAAGGCGACTTGGTCTTCTCCCGCAAAGCCTCGGCGCTCCAGAATTCAGGCGCCGATACCATCGTGATCAGCACCTGCCGGATATCGCCATTCTTATCCAGAAAAGTCTTCGCCATCTTGTCGATCAGCGACTGGGGCGGATCGTCGCTCACAAACCGTACGGCGATCTTGCGGCTGATGAACCGCGCCGTGTTGGGATGATGGGCCAGCATTTCCAGCAGCTCCACCCCTTCCTCATACCCGCCGCCAGCCGGGAAAACATGCCCCAATACGGTCTTTTCACCCTTGTCATGCCGGTTGGCATTGAAGAAGAAATCGCCTTCATGCACGAAGCCCCGACGCGCGATCTGCTCCTCGCTGAACCGCTTCAAATTGGCCACAGCCGGGCCTTTCGCATATTCGCCCATCGGATAGACACCCCAGCCCGTAAGGACCCGCGCAGCCTGCGTCACATCCTGCTGCGTATACCCGCCATCTACTCCCAGCGTATGCAGCTCCATGACCTCGCGCGCATAGTTCTCATTGAGACCGCGGTTCTTCCGGGCCTGCTGGGTTTCGCCTGCTTGCTGCGCGTCGGGCTGAGGCGAACTACTTATGAAATTATCGAGATAATACAACATCGCCGGCGACTTGGCCGTCTTGAGCAACAGCTCCGTAAAACGCCCCAGCGCATTGGGCCGGATGACATCCCGCTCGTAAGCCGGGATGAATTCAGCACAGTCGTTCTTAGTGATGGATACGTTGAAATGATTGAACCAGAAATCCGTCATGACCTCCTGCAGCTGGTTCTGCGAATAGGCGGCCCTCAATATCTTTTGACAAAAGAACTGCCGGAAGAGCTCCTGCTCCCGCTTAAGGCCTTTTTCCTGCATATAGGTCTGCAGCGCCTGCCGGTATTCCTTGCGATCCACTTTTACCGAGTCTTTGCTCACGACCCCGTCGCGCATGGCCATCCGGATCACCTGCCCATTGCGGGGATAGGTCTCCGCCACCTCCTGGTTGCTCAGCTCCAGCGCATCGTAACGACCCAGCACCTGCTCCAGCGAGTCATCGGGTAGCTGCCCCTCCAGCTGCCGGGCAAACCAGCTCTCCAATCCCATCTGCACCACGGCGTCCAGCTGCCCCGGCTCGGCCCCATAAGTAAACCGGCTGAGCAAATGCGCCGCCGCCTGCCGCTCCGTCAACCCCGCCTGGCTGAAAGGGAATTTAAAAGCGACCGGCCGTTCGGCCTCCGGGTTTGGCGCCCTGCTGTACCCCCATACCCCTATCACCACCAGGGTGACGCCCATGATCTTGATCGCCGCTTTCATTCTAAATGATTTTGGGGTTGGATGACGATAACGCCCGAAGGTTTAACCCAGGACATATTAAACCTTTTTTTCGCACGACCGTCTCATCCTAAATCTACTACAAAAATGAAGCAATTCATCCTGTTCACTCTGTTCACCGTCGGTCTGAGCATGCTCGTCAACGCCCAAACCCCCGATACTACCCAGAGAGCACCCAAATTCTCCCCCGCACAGCGGGCCGCCCGTCAGCTGAAAATGATGGAGAAGCAGCTCCACCTCACAGAGGATCAGGTGCTTCAAATGCAGGTCATCCTCATCAACGAAACCGTTGCCATGGACAGCCTGCGCAACAACCCCTCCGGCGACCGCCGCTCTACCGGCCGCACCCGGCGCGGGATACTACAGGAGGCCGACAGCAAGATCGCCGCCCTGCTCACGGATGAACAGAAACCCCTGTACCAGCAGTGGAAGGAACAACAGAGACAACGAATGATGGAAAGACGAAAAGGCGCCCAATCTACTCAGGCCGCCGACGCGGAACAGGAGCCCGCCTAACTCATGCCAGGTCGTCAGCCCTTATACATGATTCAACAAAAAAGAAGCATCGATCCCTAACTTTTGATGAGCCGCTTTCAGGAAGGCGACATCAGGCGATCTTTTTCCGGTAAGTATCTGCGAAAGTTTTGGCTCGCTAAGCCCCATGAGCTTGGCCAGTTCTTTTTGTTTCAATCTCTTTTCAAACATTTTAAGCTCTATCATGCCTTCCAGCGTTGAAGGCGGATCGATGGTATAAAGGCTTTTCTCATACGCCCGTGCCTCAGCAGCCAACGCACGCAGCTTATACATTTGGATTTTGGACAGCTTCCCTTCCCCTTTATTCATCAGAGTAAGTATTTCATCCATAGACTTTTTATACTGAGCTTCTGTTGATATTAT
>JAMFRX010000674.1 GCA_026224995.1 Puia dinghuensis | reverse complement strand
CTGGACGTCGATCTTAGGTCTTTTGGCGCGACCCGGAGAGGCGGTTGAGGAATGGAGCTGGGAGCCGGCATTGCCAATAGTAGGTGAGCAGGTGAAAGTCATGGTAGAGACGGGGAAGGAGATGCCACAGGGGGTGGTTGGGGGCGCTGGGCCGGCAACGAAGGACGCTGAGCCGGTCACTGTCTACCTGGCGCAGGGGGCGGCGCTGCCATTCCGCTGGCAGGGAAGCTATTGGCCGGAAGCCGCGGGCTGGCAGTCCGCGCATACGCAGGGAGGAGATACCACGTGGTGGTATGCCTGGCCTGCGGGGGCCTGGAGTGGCGTCGACAGGAAGCGGCGAAGAGAAGACACCGGGGAATTGATCCGCGGCATGGGCAGATCGGTGGTGGAAGGGCCGAAGACAGCAGCCGTAAACGTAGAGGCGCCTAAGGGTTGGATCTATGCTTTGTTTTTAGTTAGTATGCTGTTTTTATGGGTTGAGAGAAAGATGGGCGGGATGAATGGGTAAACATTAATATAAAAATATAATAGCTTGTGACATGAAAAGAAAAGAATTCCTTCACATGGCGGGTATGGGACTAGGTTCCCTGGCCCTGCCTTCGCTTCCCTTTGGGTCGCGGATGATCGATCCCGCGGAGGCGCTTCAAGCCGGGATGGACAAGGCTACGAAGAAACAGCTGGCCGACATCGCCCTGAATGCCGCCAAATCCGGTGGCGCTACCTATGCCGACGTCCGGATAGGGAGGTATCTCAACCAGTTTGTGATCACGCGGGAAAAGCGGGTGCAGAACATCGCCAATACGGAATCCTTTGGCGTAGGGATCAGGGTGATCGCTAATGGAAGCTGGGGCTTTGCGGCTACCAATGACGTGACGCCTGACGGGGTAGCCCGAACGGCTGCCAAGGCGGTAGCGGTGGCTAAGGCCAATTCCAAGATCATCACCGAGCCCGTTCAGCTGGCGCCGCAGCAAGGATATGGAGAAGTGAGCTGGAAGACGCCGATAGTCAAGAGCGTCTTCGAAGTGCCGTTGAAGGAAAAGATAGATCTGCTGATGGAAGTCAATGGGATCGCGCTTTCGGGCGGCGCCAACTTCGTGAACTCCGCCATCCTGGCCATCAACGAACAAAAATATTTCGCCAGCACAGATGGCAGCTATATCGACCAGGATATCCATCGCATCTATCCCAATTTCACCGTCACCAAGATCGACAAGGCCTCCGGCAAATTCCAGACCCGGCGTTCGCTGAGCTCGCCTGTAGGGATGGGCTATGAATACCTGACGCCGACGCCCGAGAGCAAGGTCTCTGGCATCGTCACGCGGTATAAGGACCGCTATGATATCCTGGAAGATGCGAAGAATGCCACGGCGGATGTGGCTCAGAAGATCACGGCCAAGAGCGTCGAGCCCGGCAAATACGACTTAGTGCTCGATCCTTCGCATCTCTGGCTGACCATCCACGAATCGGTAGCGCATCCTACCGAGCTGGACAGGGTGCTAGGCTATGAGGCCAACTATGCGGGGACGAGCTTCCTGAGCCTGGACAAATGGAAATCCGGCAACTTCCATTTCGGGAGTAAGCTGATGAATATCGTCGCCGATAAGCTGCAGCCCGGCAGCCTCGGAGCCGTGGGTTATGATGATGAGGGGGTGAAATGCGGCAAATGGGATCTGGTGAAGGAGGGCGTGCTGGTCAACTACCAGGCGATACGCGATCAGGCGCATATTATCGGGTTGAAGCATTCCCAGGGCTGTTGCTATGCGCAGAGCTGGGCCGACGTGCAATTCCAGCGGATGCCGAATGTCTCCCTGCAGCCGGGTAAGGACGGGCTGAGCGTAGACGACATCATAAAGAACGTGCAGAAGGGCATCTATATCATCGGCGATGGCAGTTTTAGCATCGATCAGCAGCGGTATAACTTCCAGTTCGGCGGTCAGACCTTTTATGAGATCAAGGAAGGGAAGATCGTGGGCATGTTAAAGGATGTCGCCTACCAGGCTACGAACCAGGAATTCTGGAATTCCTGTGTGGCGATAGCCGACGAAAGGGACTACCGGCTGGGCGGCGCCTTCAACGACGGGAAGGGCCAGCCCGGGCAGAGCAATGCCGTATCGCATGGCAGCTCGACGGCGCGGTTCAATGGAGTTAACGTTATTAATACAGCAAGAAAAATCGGTTAAATATGGCCATTTTAAGCAAAGAAGAAGCTCAAACATTATTGAAAAAAGCGCTCGCTTATTCCAAGGCGGAGGAATGCGAGGTCTCCCTGAACGGAAGCGATGCCGGCAATATCCGCTATGCACGTAATTCCGTGTCTACGGCCGGGGATATCAGTCAGCTGACCCTGGCCGTAAGCTCCAGCTTCGGCAAGAAGACGGGTGTCGCCACCATCGACGAATTCGACGACGCCAGCCTGGCAAAATGTGTTCTGCGGTCGGAAGAGCTGGCGCAGCTGGCGCCGGAGAACCCCGAGCATATGCCGCTGCTGGGGCCGCAGGACTTTCCGGAGTCCGTTACGTATGTCCCGGCGACGGCGGCGATCACGCCCGATACGCGGGCGGAAGCCGTGGCGAAGAGCATCCAGGTTTCCAGGGATGCCAAGCTGCAGGCGGCGGGTTATCTTGAGAACTCCGTCACCTTCGAGGCTATGCTGAACTCCAAGGGCTTGTTCGCCTATAATAAAGGGACTGATGTCGTCTTTACCATCACTACCCGTAATGAGGAGGGCACCGGTTCGGGCTATGCGGCCCGCGGCTTCAATGACGTCACCAAGCTGGATACTTTCACCGCGACGAAGATAGCCGCGGCGAAGGCCAATGGGTCCATCGGCGCCAAGGCCATCGAGCCGGGCAAGTATACGGTGATCCTGGAGCCGGTGGCGGTCGCATATATGCTGGAGAGCATGTTCTTCGGGCTCGATGCGCGCAATGCCGATGAGGGGCGCAGCTTTATGAGCAAGCCCGGGGGTGGCAACCGGATAGGGGAACAGCTGATGGATCCCAAGGTTAGCATCTATAGCGATCCCTTTAATACAGACCTGCCTTCGTCGACCTGGAACCGTGAGGGACAGGCGTTGGAGAAGCGGAGCTGGATCGAGAAGGGGGTGGTGAAGAACCTGAGCTATAGCCGCTATTGGGCTGGGTTGAAGAATGTGGCGCCCGTGCCTTTTCCCGGCAATATCATCATGGAAGGGGGAACGGAGAGTGTGGAAGATATGATCAAGAATACGGAGAAGGGCATATTGGTTTCCCGGCTGTGGTATATCCGGATGGTAGATCCACAGACCCTGCTATTGACGGGGCTGACGCGTGACGGTACGTTCTATATCGAGAACGGGGAGGTTAAATTCCCGGTGAAGAACTTCCGTTTCAACGAGAGTCCGGTGATCATGCTCAACAATGTAGAGTCGCTGGGCAAGCCCGAACGGAGCATCAGCGTAGAGTCGTACCGGAGCTATCTGGTGCCGCCGATGAAAGTCAGAGATTTTACGTTCACGTCGCTTTCGGATGCGGTGTAGTTTTTAGTTGGCAGTGACTTCGAAGCTCGCTAAGACATTTGTATTCGGGTCTGGGGTGAAGGTAGTAGGTTTTCCGGCGAGGGGCAGCTCGACGTGAGTGGTCCGGCCGTGGATGTCTGCGCGATAGGGTGAGCCGTCGACGGTGTATTCCAGGGGGAAGTCGAAGAGATAGTCTCCATCGTGCTGGGTGAAATCGATGAGCAGGGCTTTTTTGTCCGGATCGTATTTCCAGGTGATGGCGACGTGTGGGTGACCGGGTTGGTCGAGCCATTGGTGAAAGTAGTCGTGGAGGTCCTTGCCGCTGGCGGACTCCATGACCTTCTGGAAGTCGGCGCTGGAGGCGTTGCTGTTGCGGTAGGTTTTATAATAGGTAGAGATGCCTTTCCAGAAGATGTCGTCACCCAGGGCGTGGCGCAGCATATGCAGGACCCAGCCACCTTTTTCGTAGCTGTTGGGGTTGAGGAGCTGCATGTAGTCTTCCTTTATAGAGGTGTCGACGATGGGTGTGAACTTCCGTTTTTCGAACTTGATGACTTTTTCGCGGTCTTTCTGCAGGCTTGTCTTCAGGGTGTCGGGGCCGTATTTGTTTTCCAGGTAGCACAGGGTCATGTAGGTGGCGAAGCCTTCGCTAAGCCAGAGGTGGCGCCATTGGGTCTCGGTGGCGGCGTCGCCGAACCATTGGTGGGCTATCTCGTGGGCCATCAGGGATTCCACGCCCGGTGAGCCGACCGAGTTCTCGAAGTAGAAGATGGCGCTGGCGTTCTCCAGTCCGCCGAAGCGGGTCTTGGACTGGACGTTGCCTTGTTTCTCGAAGGGGTAGGGGCCAATATGGGTGATATAGAAAGGCAGGATCTGCAGGGCCACGGCGTAGCTTTTGAAGCCGAGGTCTTTGTTCTCCTTGTAGACATAGTTCCAGATGGGGATGCCCATGGCGTCGCCGGGATGGTCCACGGCGAAGTCGGCTACGCCGATGACCATGACCTTAGGAGAAAGGGGGGAGGACTCCTTCCAGTGGGTGAGCTTCAGGTGGTCCGGCAGATTTTTCTCTTCCTGCAGGGCGCCATTGGCTACGACGGTATAATGATCGGGTGCCGTGATATGGAAGTCTACGGTCGCTTTGTCGCTGGGGTGGTCGATGCAGGGGAGCCAGTTATGGGCGCGATTGGGCCAGTTGTCACCGAAGAAGCCGCGGCTTCCGAATTTGTTGTTGGCGATGATGAGGCCGTCGGCCGGGATGCCGCTGTAGCGGATGGCGTAGGTGTGCTGGCTGCCGGCGGCGCCGGCGGTATGCAGGATGAGGTGCTGATTGTCTTGAGTAAAGTGGATGGCTTTGTTGCCTTCCCTTACAGCGCTGACGGTCATTCCCTTTCCTTCGCCATTCTTCGCGGTGAGGTCCAGCGGGAATTCGGAAACGGTTTCTTTGAACTCCAGGGTGATTACCGCGTCGCCGTGGATGGTATTGTTACTGTCTGTGAGGGCCAGGGAATAATCATAATGCTGAACGTCGATGGCCGGGTTATAAGACTGCGAGAACAGCTGGAAACAGGAGAACATGAATACGGAGCAGAGCATTAATTTCATTACTGATATTTTAAACTTTGGTGAGATCGAAAGGAAGTCGGCGGATACGCTTGCCTGTGGCGGCGAAGACGGCATTGGCCAGGGCCGGGGCTACGGGAGGCAGGCCGGGTTCCCCTACGCCTTTGATCTTGGGTCCGCCTTCGGCGAGTATATGTACTTCCACCGCTGGCATTTCGTTGATGCGCAGCATGCGGTAGTTGTGAAAATTGGATTGTACGGACCGGCCGTTCTCGAATCGGATACCGTCTTTGGTGGCGGCGATGAGGCCCATGACGATGGCGCCTTCCACCTGTGCCTTCACGGTGTCGGGATTGACGACGGTGCCCAGGTCGATGATGGAAACGACCTTCTCCACTTTTATTCCACCGTCTTTTTTTGTCGATACCGTGATCACGTTGGCGGCCAGGCCGGCGAAGAATTCATATTGAGCGATGCCGCGGCCCCAGCCTTTGGGCAGGGGTTTGTCCCAATGGGCCAGCGTCCGCAGCTTTGTGAGGACCCTTTTTGCGTCTGAATCCTCTGTCAACATTTGCAACCGGAAGTCCAGAGGGTCTTTGCCTGCGGCGGCGGCCAGCTCGTCGATGAAACATTCGTGGGCGAAGGCGAGGGTGGAGCTGGTGACGGAGCGCCAATATTGCAGGGGAATGTGGATATCGGCGAAGACGTAAGCGTACTTCGTATTAGGGATCTCGTATTGCTGGGTGCTGATGCCTTCGGTCATGGTGCCGTCGGGCTTGGTCTTGTCGAATTTTTCGGATTGTGTGGCTTCTATAGACGGCGAGATGACCTTATGCTGCATGGCGAGGATCTTCCCGTCGGCCGTAACGGCGCCCTTCATGGCGGAGAAGGTCATCGGGCGGAAGGGACCTGACTGGATATCGTCTTCGCGGGTCCAAATGACTTTCACCGGTTTGCCGGTTGCTTTGGAAAGCAGGGCGGCTTCGCCGGCGAAGTCTACCAGCAGGCGACGGCCGAAGCCACCGCCCAGGAAGGAGATATGCGGGGTGATGTTCTCGCGGGGGATACCGAGGGTCGTGGGCAGCTCGCCCATGATGATATCGGCGCCCTGCACGGAGGTCCAGAGGTCGACTTTATCGTTTTCCTGCCAATGGGCCAGGCAGTTCATGGGTTCCATGGGTGCGTGGGCGACCAGGGGTGTTTCGTAGAGCGCTTCCAGCTTATGCTGTGCGGATGCCATGGCGGCGTCGAAATCCCCTTGGCTATCTTCTACGGGAAGTCCATCGGCGTTGGCGAGATCGCGGAGGTGCTGTTCGTATTCCGTTGAGCTGAATTTATCGAATCCCTGATGGTCCCACTGTACCTGGAGGGCTTTCCTGCCTTTCAGAGCGGCCCAGTAGTTATCGGCGATGACGGCTACGCCTTCGTAGTGGTTCTTGCCGATGACGCGTTCAGCTTTTACGGTGCGGATGACGCCTTTAACCTTGAGGGTGGCGGTGTCGTCGTAGCTTATGAGCCTGCTGCCGAAGACGGGGCATCGCTCCACGGAAGCGTAGACCATGCCTGGCAGCTCCATATCGATGCCGTAGACGGCGCGGCCCGTGACTTTGAGGGGGATGTCCAGGCGGGGCATGGATCTACCGAGGATCTTGAAATCCTTAGCTTCCTTAAGTGGGGGATTGGCCGGCACATCCAGGGTGGAGGCGAGGGCGACGAGCTCGCCATAGCCGAGCTTCTTACCTGTGGGGTGGTGATGGATGGCGCCGTTTGCGGCGGTGCATTCCTCCATGGGGGCGTTCCATTGGCGGGAAGCGGCCGTGCGGAGCATCTCCCGGGCGGCGGCGCCGACTTTCCGCAGCTGCATGTAGCTGCTCTTGATGGAGTCGCTGCCGCCTACGGCCTGGTCGGGGATATTTTTCTGGCCCCAGCTGTTCAGGATGGTTACGTCCTGAAGGGCTATCTCCAGCTCTTCCGCTATCAGGGCGGGGATAGACTGGTAGGTTCCCTGGCCCATTTCGGACCTGGGGTTGATGATCGTGATCTTACCTGAGGGTTCGATGATGATGTAAGGGGTGATGCCATAAGACGCGGGGCCTTCCATGGGCGGGTGGCCTGGCAACTTGGCGATAGCCGCTCCTGCTTTGCCGGTGTTGGCGACGCCCAGGACGAGGGCGAGGCTGGAGAGGCCGGTATGCCTGAGGAATTCGCGACGGGCTATTTTGTCGTCAGGCATGGATGAGTGATTTCTGGAGTGTTGCAGGCGGCGCCTGGATGGCGGCGGCCCGGTGGATGGCCTTGCGGATGCGGTCGTAGCAGCCGCAGCGGCAGATATTGCCCTGCATGGCGATGTCGATATCGGCGTCGGTGGGCTTTGGGTTGTGGTGAAGCAGGGCAGTTGCGCTCATGATCTGACCCGATTGGCAATAGCCGCATTGGGGCACCTGCTCCTCTATCCAGGCCTGCTGTACCGTTTCGCCCAGGTGATTGCCCGCCAGTCCTTCGATCGTGGTGATCTTCTGGCCGGCGACGGCCGAGACGGGGATGCCACAGGACCGTACGGCGGTTCCGGCGAAATGCACGGTGCAGGCGCCGCATTGCGCGATGCCGCAGCCGAATTTGGTCCCTTTAAGCCCCACCAGGTCGCGGATGACCCAGAGCAGCGGCATATCCGGCTCCGCGTCGATCTGGACGGGCTTGTTGTTGAGCGTAAAGGAATAGGAAGCCATGGAAATGGAATTTGACATCAATTTAGCATTAATTCGGAAGAACTATTTAATTTGCTGCATGGCTGAGTATTTCAATTGTCCGTCTTGGGTTCACCGGCTTCCTTCCATCTACAAGCTGCTCATCAGTTTTGCCGTTGCCACGATAATTTCCGTGGCCTTGTATCCTGTGCATATGGAGGGCATGACCCGGGTGATGATCGGCTGGGATTGTTTTAGCATTTGTATGATCATCATAAGCGGGATCATTTTTTCCACGATGCGGCCGCGTCAGATCCGGGTATTGGCCAAGCAGGAGGATGCGGGCAGGATCGTGGTCTTCTTTATCGTGCTGGTGGCGATCATAGGCAGCATGATGGGGGTCCTGCTCCTGTTGCAGAACAAGGATAACTGGATGCTGAGGAAGGGGATGGAGACCTTTATCTATCTCACCGGGGTCATCTGTTCCTGGATCCTGCTGCATACCATGTTCGCTTACCGGTACGCGTTGCTGTATTACGGCGATCATCCATTGGACCCCGATACGCATACCGTAGGGCTGCAGATCCCCAATGAGCTTTGGCCCGATTACCTCGACTTCTGTTATTTCTCCTTTGTCATCGGCATGACCTTCCAGGTCTCCGATATAGAGATCTCTTCGCGGCTTATCCGCCGTGTGGCGCTGGTACATGGGATGATCTCCTTCCTATTTAATACGGTGATCGTGGCGCTCACGATAAATGTAGTAGTAGATCTTAAAGGCTGACCTATCTTTGTGCACTTTAATCAAAAAAACAACATGTCAACATCATTAATTACGGGTGGAGCGGGATTTATAGGTTCTCATGTGGTGAAGCATTGCCTGGCCATGGGCCATCAGGTGGTAGTACTGGACGACCTGAGCGGTGGATTCGAGGATCATATCCCGGAAGGAACGACATTCGTGCAGGGCAGCGTGACGGACCATGCGCTTGTTACCGAGCTCTTCGACCGATACAGATTCGACTACGTATATCATCTTGCCGCGTATGCGGCCGAGGGTCTGTCCCACTTTATCCGGCGGTTCAACTACACTACCAATCTAATCGGTAGCGTCAATCTGATCAATGCGGCGGTGAAGCATAAGGTGAAGTGTTTTGTTTTTACGTCTTCCATTGCGGTATATGGGAAGGGTCAGCTTCCTATGACGGAAGAGATGACACCCGAGCCGGAAGATCCATATGGCGTCAGTAAATATGCAGTGGAGCTGGACCTCCGGGCTGCCCACGAAATGTTCGGCTTGAATTACGTGGTTTTCAGGCCGCATAATGTCTACGGCGAAAATCAGAACATCGGGGATAAGTACAGGAATGTCATCGGCATTTTCATGAATCAGCTGATGCAGGGGAAATCGCTGACTGTTTTTGGCGACGGAGAGCAGAGCCGTGCGTTCAGCTATATCGACGACGTGGCAATTCCCATCGCCCGGTCCGTGGATACGCCCGCTGCGTACAACCAGGTTTTTAATGTGGGCGCCGACGAGCCTTATACGGTAAATGCGCTTGCGACGGTGGTAAGCGAAGAATTCGGCGTTCATCCCGATATCACGCATCTTAGCGCGCGCAATGAAGTCATGCATGCCTATTCCGACCATTCGAAATCGCGAAGGGTATTTGGAGAGCCTTCCGGCATTGGGCTGAAGGAAGGCATTGCCAGAATGGCTGCATGGGCCAGAAAGGTAGGCGCCCGTCAGAGCCAGGAATTTGGCAACATTGAGATCACCGAGAAATTGCCTGATGGCTGGGGAGTCAAGTAGCTCCTAGCGAAATCTATCCGAAATAGTATAGCATACCCTATCGTTTATGCGGTGGTAGACATCTCCATTGATCTTACGGATACGCCTGAGCCTGTGTCCCACCAGGAGGCGGCCTTCGCTGTCGAAATATTGCGGCTGCTGGAAATAGGTGAGGATATAATATTTTTTATTCACGAAAGGTGAGTTGAAGGCCCGTGGCCAGAGGGAGATGTAGATCAGCGAGTGTTTGGCGGTTTCCGAATAGTAATCCAGGTTGTCGATCCAGGTGCATTCCCTGGAGCGCATGGTGCGGACAAGCCAGTTTATGGCCGTAGTGTCGTAGCCGAATTTGAGGAGGGTATCCTGCAGCCGGGGTTCGCCGATCTGGTATTCGTAGATATAGGTCAAGGTGTCGGTGACCAGCTCCAGGGAGACGCGGTTGAAAGAGCGGTCGGTAAACTCGATGGAAAACGGTTTGTTGTGGAAGGCGTTGCGGTAGTTCTCTTCTATGCCATCCAGGCTGGCCCGGTGCCGGTGGTAGTAGTTAGTGATGTTGAGGCGGGCGCAGGAGGTAGCCAGCAGCAGCAAGGCGATTGCGGCGAGGCCCAGGGTGCGGTATAGGGACGAGGGGAGCATCATGCGGGTGGGGTACAATGGGTGACGCCGAAGATGATCTTTTTCAGGAAGCGGAGGCTGACCTGGCGCAGGGTACGGCCGCCATAGTCCCAATAGATGATATTCACCATGTCCGTCTCGCCTGGAATCCTATGGATGTCGTTGAGGACGATAAAGTGGGTGGGGAAGCTGCCTTTGAACTTGTTGTGGTTTTTTTTGTGCAGGTAGGTATTGTTGACATAGAGATATGTCGTTCCGGGAGATTGTACGGCCTTCCGGAGGTATTCATAGAGATCGTCGAAGCCGGGGCGAATGAGGTCTGAGCCGAGAGCTTCGACGCGGTAGCCGAAGAGCTGGCGGATCATGCGGTTGAACTTGCCGTAGCTGACGGCGGCCCAGAACGTGTCTTCCGCGCCGGGGTGGAAGCGGCGGTTGAAGAAGTTGAGATAGCTTCGGAAGTGGTCGGCCAGGACGAGGAACCAGAGCTGGTCGGCGGGGCGGATATCGAGGATACCCTTGAAGCGCAGGGTTCCGGCTGCCCGGTGGATCTCCGGCGAGGGATGAAACTGGATGCCGTTCCAGCTTGCCTTTCCATCCGTATATAGCGAGAGCATGAACCGGGTATATGCAAGGGGGTCATCCTGCAGCGGCAGGTATGACAGTGCGGCATAACCGCAGAAATTGGTATTGCTGCCCTGATAGATCTTCAGCGGGAAGAGGAGGTTGGCTTTGAGGTTGGCGACGAACAGAGGCAGCTTTATATTAGGCCACCAGGCGCTGGAGTCGGGGAGGGCGGTATCTTTTAGGAGTTCGAGGGCTTGTTGGGGGGTGGAGGCGGGGTGGTTACTTACCGGAGCAGCGAAAGCGGGGCCCCGGAGCGGGGACCACAACAAGAGGAAGATGAGCGCGAGAGAAGGGGTGTTCATGAGGGAAACAACAATTACCGCACTAAGATAGGCTGTCCGGTATAAAAATCATTATCTTTTCGGTTATGAGAGCGATCATCTTATTAGGAGGGCTCGTGTTGAATATCACCGGGCTTTTTGCACAGCTGCCAGCGGACCGCCTTTGGTATCGGCAGCCGGCGGCGGTATGGACGGAAGCCTTACCGGTGGGCAATGGCCGGCTGGGGGCTATGGTCTTCGGTGGCGTGGGCGACGAGCGGATCGCGCTGAACGAAGCGACATTGTGGTCCGGTGGTCCGGTGCCCGATAGCATCAATCCCGGGGCGAGCCAGTATCTGCCGGCATTGCGCAAGGCGTTGTTCGCGGAAGACTACCCGCAGGCAACGTTGCTGGCGAAGAAGATGCAGGGCATCTGGTCCGAAAGCTATTTGCCGTTGGGTGATCTGCACCTTCACCAGGACTTCGACGGCGGGGCAGCTACGGGTTATTACCGTGACCTGGTCCTTACTGATGCGATGGCAACGACGAAATATACTGTCAACGGGGTGGACTATACCCGGCAGGTGTTTGCTTCGGCGCCGGATCAGGTGTTGGTGATCAGGTGGACCAGCAGCCGGCCGCAGGCGTTGAACCTGCATCTTGGCGCTACAAGCCTGCTTCACTTTTCGACTGCTGCAGCGGGCAGCAGCTGGACCATGTCCGGGCGGGCGCCTTCCCATGTGGAGCCGAATTATGTAGATAGTCAGGACCCGGTAGTATATGGGGGCGACAGTTCCAGGGGGATGCGATGGGCGATGTCCATGAGGGCAGTGAACCACGATGGTGAGGTGAGGGCGGATGCCGACGGTATCCAGGTAAGGGGGGCTTCGGAGCTCGTGCTGTATGTCTCCATGGCTACGGGATTCAATGGCTACGACAAGTCGACTGTTGGGAATGCCGATCAGCGGGCGGCGGAGTGGCTGAACAAGGATGTTGCGAAAGGATATCCGGCGATATGGAGCGATCATCAGGCCGACGTACAGTATTATTTTGGCAGGGTAGCGTTGCGCTTGGGAATTTCGGGAGAAGAAGCCAAGCTGCCTACGGACGAGCGGCTGGCAGCATATACGAAGGGGGGAAGCGATCCCGCATTGGAGGCGTTGTATTTTCAGTATGGCCGTTACCTGCTGATGAGCAGCTCCAGAACGCCGGGTGTACCTGCCAATCTGCAGGGGATCTGGAATGCGGAGCTGCGGGCGCCCTGGAGCAGCAACTATACCAGCAACATCACTGTGCAGATGAACTATTGGCCGGCGGAGGAATGCAATCTAACGGAGATGGGCGAGCCTTTGTTTGGGTTGGTCGAGGCCTTGAGCGTGACCGGAAGGAAGGCGGCGAAGGAATTCTATGGCGCGGATGGGTGGGTGGTGCACCACAATACGGATATCTGGGCTTTGGCTACGCCGGTAGGCGACCGGGGCAAGGGCGATCCCCAGTGGGCCAACTGGCCGATGGGTGGCGCGTGGATCGTGCGGCAGCTCTGGGAGCACTACCGGTATACCGGTGACCTGGGTTTTTTACGGGATACGGCTTACCCATTGATGAAGGGGGCGGCGAGGTTTATGCTGGACTGGCTGATTCCTAATGGGACGGGCCGGCTGGTGACGGCGCCATCCATGTCGCCCGAGAATGAGTTCATCTATGGTGAGAAGAAGGTGGCAGGCGTGTCTATCGCCACTACAATGGATATGGGGATCATCAGGGATCTCTTCGACAACCTGCTGGCGGCGGAAAAGGTGCTAGGCGGTGATACGGCATTTACGGCTCGGATAAGCGCGGCGAGGTCTCGGCTTTTTCCATACCAGGTGGGAGCGCAGGGGCAGCTGCAGGAATGGTATAAAGATTATGCTTCTCCCGATCCGCATCACCGGCATGTCTCGCACCTTTACTCGTTGTATCCGGCGGATGAGATCTCGGTTAGCAAGACGCCTGCTCTTGCGGCGGCGGCGAAGCGGTCGCTGGAGCTGCGGGGTGACGAGGGCACGGGCTGGAGCATGGCCTGGAAGGTCAACTTATGGGCGCGGCTGCAGGATGGGGAGCATAGCTACCGGCTGTTCCGGAACCTGCTGCGGCTCACGCGGGAGAATGACGTGCGGCTTTCCGGTGGAGGGGCTTATCCCAATCTTTTTGATGCGCATCCACCTTTTCAGATAGACGGGAACTTCGGGGGGACGGCGGGGATAGCCGAGATGCTGCTGCAAAGCCAGGACGGCGATGTGCATTTGCTGCCGGCTTTGCCCAAGGCATGGTTCGACGGCGCTTTCACGGGCCTGGTGGCGAGAGGCGGATTCGTTGTCGGTGCCAACTGGGAGAAGGGGCGGGTAGTCATGGCCGGTATATTGTCCCGGGAAGGCGGGGTTTGCCGGGTGAGGACCGCGGTGCCGCTGCGGCTGGAGGGGACGGGACAGCGATCCAGCAAGGCAGGTGGGAGCTGGGTGTTGGTGCTGCATACGAAAAAGGGGCAGCTCTACCTGTTGAAGGGGATCATTCCGCGCGCAGGCTCTTGACCGGGTTGGCGCGTGCTGTCTGCCAGCAGCGGAAGCCGATGGTGAGCAGGGCTACGGTAAGTGTCAGGATCAGGGAGATGGCGAATACAGACCAGCCGATAGCTATGCGGTAGGTGAACTCCATGAGCCAGGAGTGGACGGCCCATGCCGCCAGTGGCCAGGACAGGAGGTTGCCGATCAGCACGGGCAGCATAAAATCCAGGGAAAGCAGGCGGACCAGGCCTGCGGTGCTGGCGCCGATGACCTTGCGGATGCCGATCTCCCGGGTGCGCAGCTCTGCGGCGTAGGCCGCCAGGCCGAAGAGACCCAGACAGGAGATCAGGATAGAGAATACCGAAAAAACTTTGAGGATCGTGCTCATATTATCTTCTTTCCGGTAGAGGCCGGAGATATGGTCGTCCAGGAAGCCATAGTTGAAGAGGGTGTTGGGCGCAAGCTGGGCTACCTTATGCTGCAGCCAATCGATGGTCTGCGGCGTCTTGCCGGCCTTGATCCTGACGAGCAGGTTTTCGGTCCATTGCGGCCGGTATTCGAGCACGAGAGGCCCTATCTGGCTATGCAGCGAAACAAAATTAAAATCCTTTACTACGCCGATGATCTTGCCTTGCAGCTGATCCGTGGTATTGACCACGTCGGCGCCCAGCGGCTGTTGGAGGCCAAGCGCTTTGACGGCAGCTTCGTTTACAATGAACGCGGCCGAGTCGTGGAAGGCGCGGGAGAAATTGCGTCCGCCGGCCAGTGGGATATGGAGCACCTCGAGATAATTTTCGTCGATGCGCATGACGTTGACATCCGGATACATCCTGCCTGCTTCCGGATGGGCCGGGACTACATCTTCCACACTAAGGCCGTCGCCGATGAGCTGGGAAGAGGACCCCACGGAAAGAACGTTCGGGTTGGAAAGGAGCTCCGTTCTAATGAGGTCGGGGTGGTTGAGCAGCTTTTCTTTAAAATCCCCATAATAGCTAATGACGGCAACCTGTTCCTTATCGAATCCCAGCTGCTGGTCATGGAATAAATTCATCTGGCGGTAGACAAGGAGGGTCGAGATGATCAGGAACCCGGCCGCGACGAATTGAAATACGATCAGGCTTTTCCGCAGGAAAGAGGCGGGGGAGCCGGGTGTCTTATTGGATTTGAGGGAAGCGGCGGGTTGGAAGCCGGAGATCAGGAGGGCGGGGAACAGCCCTGAGAGCAGGCCGGTAGTAAAGACCAGGGTGGCGATCAGCAGCAGGTTGGCCGGCTGAAAAAACCAGGTGAGTGTAACTTGTCTGGCGGTGAGATCGTTGTAGAAGGGAAGGGCGGCCTGGCAAAGGAGGATGGCGATGGTGCCGGAGACGACGGCGAGGAGCAAGGCTTCGCCCAGGAATTGGGCGATCACCTGGGAACGTGGAGCGCCCAGGACCTTGCGAACGGCGACCTCTTTCAATCTTTTGAGCGCCTGGGTAGTGAAGAGATTGACGAAATTGATACAGGCGATGAGGCCGATGAGGACGGCGACGGCGATGAAGATATAGATATAGAGGATGCTGCCGTTGGGGCCCATCTCCTGGATAAGGTTGGAGTGGAGGTGGATATCGGTAACCGCCAGGAGCCGGGCTTTGGCGGCGTCTGCTACGGCTTTATCCTTGCTGTAATCGCTGCGGTAAGCCGTCCAGAAATCTTTTAGGCGGGCGCGGACCTTGGTGATGTCCTGGGGGTGGTTGAGGAGAATATAGGTCCAGCCGAACATCCAGTTCTTGCTTTTGACGCCGTCCCCGCCGACATATTTATAGAAGACGGTCATGGGCATGAGGTAATCGAACTGCAGGTGAGTGTTGGCCGGGAGGTCTTCGATGACTCCCTTGACATATAGATCCGAGTGATCGTTGTAAGTAAGCTTCTGGCCGATGGGGTCGGCCTTGCCGAAGAGGCGTACTGCTGCGGAGCGGGTGATCACGATGGAGCCGATGGTAGAGAGGGCAGTGGTGAGGTCGCCTGCCACTGGCTGCAGGTCGAAGACCTTCGTGACGGAGGAGTCGGCAAAATAACCTTTGAGCCTTGCCTTTTTCCCGTCGACGGTATGCAGGACATTGGTTCCATCGTCGGAGAAGCGGGCGAAGCTATTGATCTCCGGAAAATATTTCATCATCTCGCCTGCCAGGGGCGGCGAGGATTTGGACCATTCCGTGGAGCCTACGCGGTAGATGCGGTCGTGCCTGGGGAAATTTTTATCGTAGCTGAGCTCTTCTTTTACGTGCAGGCTCAGCATCAGGATGCAGGCGATGCCCAGGGACAGCCCCAGGACGTTGAGCAGGCTATAGGTCTTGTGGCGGAGGAGGTTCCGGCCGGCGACCTTGAAAAAATTTTTCAGCATGGTAATTGTCGGACATATTTGGTGCCAGGGTGATAACTGTTGAGTTATAGGGGATTTAAGGGGTGAAGTATGGGTATAATGTACGGTTTTGATACAAAAGCTGTTCGTAAATGACACATGCAACATTTGTTTAAGGAAGTACGACATTAGAAAATAAAACTACCAGATATGAAAAAAATAGCCTTGCTATTGATGAGTGGACTAGGCGCTTTTGCCGCGATTGCACAGTCCCCGGAGACTCAACCTTATTTACAAAAAACGTTTCCCCGCGCGTCTGTGAAAGCCATTGAGGCTGAGACTTCCGGTGGGAATATCGACGTTTACGGCCAGGCCTCGGGCGATGCCCGGGTCGAAGTATATGTCTGGGCCGACAATGGGCGGAACAGGGACATTAGTAAGGACGAACTGCAGAAAAGGCTGGAAGACCAGTATGATCTCAATGTCTCGATCGACGGGGATAAGATCGTAGCCAGCGCGAAGCAAAAGAGGGGTTGGGACAACGGCTGGAAGAAAGGCGTTTCGGTCTCTTTTAAGATCTATACGCCGGAAGCTGTCAGCAGCCATGTGCGTACCAGCGGCGGCAACATCGTTATGAAGGACCTCAAGGGTTCGGAAGATTTCCGGACCAGTGGAGGTAACCTGAATGTGGATCATCTGAGCGGCACCATCAGGGGCAGGACGAGCGGCGGCAATGTCGACGTCAACGATAGTCAGGATGAGATAGATCTGGGGACAAGCGGTGGCAATATGGTGGCACAGCGTTGTGAAGGCCGGATCCAGCTGTCGACTTCGGGTGGCAATGTGGAGCTACGCAGCGTCAAGGGAAATATCAGGGCTACCACTTCCGGGGGACAGGTAGACGGCGGGCAGATCACCGGTGAGCTGGATGCGCATACTTCGGGCGGGAACATCGACCTGCGTGACCTGGCGGCGACCTTGTCCGCTTCCACCAGCGGTGGGAATATCCACGTAAATTTTCTGAGCACCAAATCCGTAGACCTCAGCAATTCCAGCGGGAGCATTACGCTGGAGCTGCCACAAGGGCAGGGAATGGATCTGCGGATCACCGGCGAGCGGGTACATTCCACGGCCATGAGCAACTTCAAGGGGGATGTGGATGAGCGGCATATCGACGGCACGTTGAATGGCGGCGGCATCCCGGTGAAGGTAGACGGCAATGGCGGAGATGTCCATGTGAGCTTTAAGTAAGAGTCGTACACAGGTTTAGCAATAAGAAGAGCCCCGGTTTTGTTCCGGGGCTTTTCCTTATATTAGTCGAATGAAACGAATGACCTTAACGGCCTTGCTGGCGGGCGCCATCTTTTTCTGCCAGGCTCAAACGACTATCGTACGTGACTCCGAGATCGAAAGCATGGTAAAGGAAGTCAATGCGGATTCCCTACAATCCTATATCAGGACCATGGTAGCCTTCGGGACCAGGAGCACGGTGAGCTCCGTTACTGATAAGAAGAAAGGCATTGGCGCCGCGCGCAATTGGGTACTCTCCAAATTCAACCAATGGGCGGCTGCCAGCGGGGGCCGGCTTACGGCTTTTGTAGATACAACCACTTATCCGGCCGATGGGAAAAGGGTGAAGACGGATATCAACCTGGGCAATACGGTGGCGACGCTAAAGGGCACCGATCCCAATGACAACCGGATCTTTATCGTCAGCGGGCATTTAGACAGCCGGCGGACGGATGTCATGGATGGCACGAATGATGCGCCGGGGGCGAATGATGATGGCAGCGGAAGCGCAGCGGTCATGGAATGTGCCCGGGTGATGAGCCAGCATAGCTTTCCGGCGACCATCATCTTTGTGACGGTGAGCGGCGAGGAGCAGGGCCTACTGGGTTCCACTTATATGGCGAAGAAGGCTAAGGCGGCGAGCTGGAATATTGAAGCGGTGCTGAACAACGATATCATGGGCAGCAACAACAGCAATGAGACGAATATCATCGATAACACCAGGGTAAGGGTCTTCAGTGAAGGCCTGCCTTTCTATGACCTGGACAAGCAAGGCAAGCAGATCCGGCAGTTTGGCTTGGAGAACGATGGGAAGGCCAGGCAACTGGCCCGGTACGTAAAAGAGGTTGGGGAGCGGTATGTGGACAACCTGCAGGTGGTCATGGTCTATCGGAACGACCGGTTCCTTCGGGGTGGGGATCATAGCCCTTATGTAGAAAATGGGTTTGCCGCCGTGCGGATCACTGAGATGAATGAGAACTTCAACCATCAGCACCAGGATGTTCGGACGGATAAAGGCATCGTATATGGCGATCTGCTGGAGTTCATGGACTTCGAATACCTGCGGAAGAACGCGGCTATGAACCTGGCCAACCTGGCTAATCTGGCCAAATCGCCGGGCATGCCCCAGGAAGTGAAGGTGGAGGTACGGAATCTCACCAATGGCACTCAGCTGTCATGGAAGGCGCCCGCCTATGGAAAGCTTAAGGGTTATTATATACTTATGCGGGAGACGACGAGCGCCGTATGGGAGAAAAAGATCTTTACGAGCGAGACGGCCGTGAACCTGCCTTATTCCAAGGACAACTATTTTTTTGCGGTGCAGAGCGTCTCGGATGGGGGAAATGAGAGCCTGCCGGTGGTTCCGGTGCCCGGGCGGTAATCCTGTAACCTTTTACCGGGCCTGTGCGTCTTAGTAGTTCAACTACTAACCATGCTACGCAACTATCTGAAAACGGCTTTCCGCAATCTTTGGAGGAGCAAGGGCTTTTCTGCGATCAACATCGTCGGCCTGGCGATAGGTGTCTCCACCTGTCTGCTGATACTCATCTACGTCATGGATGAGCTGAGCTATGATCGCTATAATGTCCATGCGGACCGCATCTACCGCCTGGACGGGGAGATCAAGTTTGGCGGGAATCATTTTATCCTGGCGACGGCGCCTGCCCCGGCAGGACCGGCGGTGTTGAGGGACTATCCGGAAGTGGAAAAGGAGGTGCGTTTCAGGAACAACGGAGGAAAGCTGGTTAAGAAGGGGAATCAGAACATCAAAGAAGATGCGATGATCCTTGCGGACTCGACTTTGTTCGATGTATTTACCTTGCCGATGATCGCCGGCGACCCGCATACGGCCCTGGTGGCGGCTCATTCGGTAGTGATCACTGAGAAGATGGCCAAAAAGTACTTCGACGCCACCGAGGCGCAGATGCCGGGCATCGTGGGCCGGACGCTGACGATCGACGACTCCATTCCATATAAAGTCACCGGTGTACTCAGGGATCTGCCGGCGCAGTCGCATTTCCATTTTGATTTTTTTCTGTCCTTAAGTGAATCCGAGGAAGCGAAGCGGTCGGAAGACGGCTGGTTAAGCAATAATTTCAACACCTATCTATTGTTGCGGGAAGGGGCCGATCCGAAGCGGCTGGAAGCCAAATTCGGCGGGATGGTCGCGAAATATGTCGCACCGCTGTTGCGTGCGGCCGTCAATATCTCCCTGGAGGATTTCTTCAAAGCGGGCAATACTGTTGGCTTCTCGCTGACACCCTTGACGGCCATCCACTTGCACAGCAATAAAACAGCTGAGCTGGGAGGCAACGGGAATGTCCAGGATGTCTATATTTTTTCGGCGATCGCTGCTTTTATCCTGTTGATCGCCTGTGTGAATTTTATGAACCTGTCCACGGCGCGGTCTTCCAACCGGGCCAAGGAAGTGGGGATACGGAAGGTGCTGGGCTCATTGCGGGGAAATTTGATCACGCAGTTTATGCTGGAGTCCGTGTTGATCAGCTTTATCGCCATGTTCCTGGCTTTGGGGCTGGCCTGGCTCTTATTGCCTGTGTTCAACCAGCTTTCGGGTAAGCATATGGAACTGGGATTATTTTCGCGTACCTGGCTACTGCCGTCGGTGCTCGCGTTGGTTCTGATCGTAGGCTTATTAGCGGGCAGCTATCCGGCGGTCTTTCTCTCGGCCTTCCAGCCGATCGCGGTGTTGAAAGGATCTGTAGCGGCAGGGTTCAAGACGGGGTGGCTGCGCAATTCCCTGGTCGTTTTCCAGTTTTGTATCTCTATTTTCCTGATCGTCGGCACGACGGTGATCTACCGGCAATTGAACTATATCCACAACCGGGGGCTAGGCTTTAACCGGGAGGAGGTGCTGATCGTCAATAATACCTATGTGTTGGGCAGTCAGACGCGGGCCTTCGAGCAAACGCTTCTGCATTTGCCCGGAGTGGAAGGGACGACCATGACGGGCTACCTGCCTACTTCGGACAACCGAAATGACGATGCTATTTTCCTGTCGCCGGATCTCGATATCAAGAAATCCATCTCTATGCAGACTTGGCCTATTGATGACCAGTATATTCCGGTGTTGGGCATGAAGATGGCGGCAGGGCGAAATTTTTCGCGGGATCTTAAGACCGATTCCCAGGCGGTGATCGTCAACGAGTCTGCGGTCCGGTTGATGCAGGGCCGGAAACCGTTGGAGTCTATGCTCTATGAGATCGATGACATCAAGACAAAGAAGGTGAAAACGTTCCACATCGTAGGGGTAGTGAAGGATTTCAACTTTAATTCGTTACGGGAGGTGGTGACGCCGGTGGTACTTTTCCTGGGGCGGGATCAGGGAAGGATTGCCTTGAGGGTCCACACTGGTAATCTTCAGCACCTTGCCGGACAGATAGAGGCGGAGTGGCGGAAGATAGCGCCATCACAGCCGTTCAGCTTTGTTTTCATGGATGAGGAATTCAATGGTATCTATCAAAGCGAACAGCGGATGGGAGGCATTTCCTTGTCCTTCTCCTTACTGGCAATATTTATCGCCTGTTTGGGTTTGTTTGGGCTAACAGCCTATGCGGCCGAGCAGCGGACGCGGGAGATCGGTATCCGCAAGGTATTGGGGGCTACGGTAGGGGGTGTCGTGGCCTTGCTGTCGCGGGACTTTCTCCGGTTGGTGCTGGTATCGGCGATCATTGCGTTTCCGCTGGCGTGGTTGGCCATGCATCGCTGGCTTCAGGACTTTGCGTACCGGATAACCATCGGCTGGGAGATCTTTTTGATGGCCGGAGGGATCGCGCTGGCGATCGCGCTGGTGACGGTGAGCTTTCAGGCGGTGAGGGCGGCGCTGGCCAATCCGGTGAAGTCTTTGCGTAGCGAATAAGCGGGGGATTTTCGTTAATTTGTCTACGAAAATCGTCTACTATGGTCAGGAGCCTTCTTTTTTGCGTTCTGCTTGTCGCGGGTCTTTGGTGTACCGCACAGAATAAGCTATTGGTATTCCAGAGTGATTTTGGGCTAAAGGATGGAGCTGTTTCGGAGATGAAAGGTGTGGCCATGGGCGTTTCGCCGGAGCTCAGGCTCTTCGATCTCACGCATGAGATCCCCGCCTACAATATCTGGGAGGCGGCATACCGGCTACAGCAGTCGGTGCCGTACTGGCCGGCGGGTACGGTCTTCGTGAGCGTGGTGGACCCGGGGGTAGGCACTTCGCGTAAGTCGGTGGTGCTGAAAACTAAGACGGGGCAGTATATCGTTACGCCTGACAACGGTACGCTTACGCTGCTGGCCGAGTCGTTGGGTATCGACCAGATCCGGGAGATAGACGAGTCGGTGAACCGCCGCCAGGACTCTAAGAAGTCCTATACTTTTCATGGGCGTGATGTCTATGCCTTTACGGGGGCGCGGCTGGCTGCGGGGGTGATCACCTACGAGCAGGTGGGACCTTTGCTGGCTAAGCAGGAAGTGGTATCCATACCCTATGTAAAAGCGATCGTCGAGGGAAAGACAATCAGGGGGACGATTCCAGTGCTCGACGTACAATACGGGAATGTCTGGACGAATATCCCCGCGGACCTGTGCCAGCAATTCTCCTTCGGGGATGTGCTGTCGGTAAAGGTCCTTCATGCGGGACAGCTCGTATATCGCGGGGAGATGCCCTATGTCGCCACCTTTGGCGCTGTGCCGGTGGGCAAGCCGCTGGCTTATCTAAATAGTTTGTTGCAGCTGTCGTTTGCGCTCAACCAGGGAGATTTTGCTGCTACTAACAAAATTGGAAGCGGTGGGGAGTGGCAGGTAGAAGTAACCCGTTAAAGGTAGATCTGCACCATATGGCGCCAGTAGCGGGCTTTGTGGGATTCGCCATCCCAGAGGTGCAGGGCATTCCAGATACCTTTTCCCCAAAGGGCGTTGCTGAGGTTTCGGTTGTTTTCCAGGAAAACATCTTTTTCTCCCACGACAAAGACGATCTCCATTTTTTTGAGCTGGGCGATGATGTTCGGGTCGGAGAGAAAGGGGATGAAGAGTCCCGGCATATTGTAATAGATATTCTCGTCCTGGTAGCCATTGAACAGGTCGTCGAAATATTCCATGGTAGTCGTGAGATCATAGCGGCCGCTGAGTCCGACCATCTTGTGGAAGAGGTGCGGGTGTTTAAAGGCCAGGTTGGCGGCGTGATAGGCGCCAAGGCTGCAGCCGGCGGCGACCACCGTCGGGTGTGGGTTCTTCTCCTGTACGAGGGTGAGGACTTCGTCGAGGACATACTTCTCGTATTGAAAATAGCGGTTTATCCGTTCTGCCGGGTGGAGGTCCTTTGCATAAAAGCTTTCCTTATCTACGCTGTCGAGGCAGTAGACCTGGATGCTGCCGGATTCTATTTTCTTGCGGAGGGCGTCGATTACCTGCCAGTCTTCGTAGTCATAGAAGCGGGCGGTGCGGGTGGGAAAAAAAAGGATGGGGTCGCCGGCATGGCCGAAGACCAGCAGTTCCATGTCCCGGCAAAGGTTTGGGCTAAACCATTTATGATATTCTCTTCTCATGGCGTCCTGGCGGATAGATATTGTAAAATGATCTCTTTCCACAAAGCATAGCCTTTTTCGTTGATATGGAGTCCGTCGGGGTCGAGGAATTCTCTTTTGGGATAGCCGGCGTTGTCGGTCATCCGGTTATAGATATTGATAAAATGCAAATTTTTCCCCTGTCGTTTTATTTCGTCTTCGATGATCTTGTTGGTATAGCGGATGCTGTCCACGATATTCCAGCGGGAGATGCTGGGTTTGATCGAGATGAAGGCGAGGGGGATATCGCCGAATTGCTGGCGGGTGCGGGTGACCAGCTGCTGAAAGAAAATGAACACTTCTTCCGGGTGGCGGCCGTCGCCTAAGTCGTTGTCGCCAGCGTAGACGATAATGGATGCGGGATGGAAGGGGGCTACCAGGCGGTCGAAAAACCAATCGCAGGCGGCGAGTGTCGAGCCACCGAATCCCAGATTCACGGGTTGGTAGCTGGCAAAGTCTTCGTTCAGGCTTTCCCAGAGCCTGATGGAAGAGCTGCCGTAAAAAAGCAGTTTGGGGTCATAGGTCAAAGCTGCTCTTTCTTTTTCCAGTCTTTGAACCTCATTTTCGTACCAGACCATAGGTGAGTTTTGGTAATCAAATATAAGTGGAAGCGGTGAGAACCGGATGGGGCTTGAAATTAATAATAGGTTATATTGCCTGGAAAATCAAACGTGAAAATATACTTGTTCTTCTTTCTGGGTTTTCTAACATGGCCGGGGGGTGCAGGGATGGCGCAGGCCCCGGCTTTTGATTCGGGCGCCGTGGTAGCTGAGGGCGCTATTCATCCACAATTGGTATCACATAAATTCAGCTTCACCGAGGGGGCATCGGTAGACCGTAGCGGCAATATCTTCTTCACGGATCAGCCGAACAATACCATCTGGGAGTATACCGCTGATGGAGAGCTTGTACTTTTTATGGATAGTGCGGGCCGGTCGAACGGCATGTATTTCGATGCCGAAGGCCGGTTGGTGACTTGTGCCGACGAGCAGGAGCAGCTCTGGTCCATAGGTCCTGACAGGCAGGTGAAGATCTTGCTGAAGGATGTTGGTGGCCACCGGCTGAAT
>JAMFRX010000673.1 GCA_026224995.1 Puia dinghuensis | reverse complement strand
CCCTTGTCCACTACGGCGCCAGTGTCCAGCAGCAACGGCTTCTCAGTGGGATACCTTGCCAAATGATACGGCCGCCCATTGACGAAGAGCTCCATCGCCGCATTGACATAAGGCCGCCGGAACCCCGTGATCTGGTTGACGCCATAGTCTGTAATGCCCAGCGATCGACGGTCGACTTCGTACTGGCCGCCGCTTGTCGGCTTGACAGCACTCACAGGCACACGCCGCCCACCCGACAACACCACCCGCTCGCCGGGATACGCCGTATAAATAACCGGTGACCCGGGCTCACCCGAATCCTCCGGCCCGAGCACAAAGCTGGCCGGCAGTTCATACCTGCCGCCACGAAGCCGCACCGTCACCCCACCCCGCGGCCAGTCCTGCGACACCCGCAGCTGCCGGATAGCCGAACGAGCCGCCACCAGGGAAGTAAAGGGGTGCTGGACCGATCCATCGGCAACCCCCTTCCCCGGGTACACTGCTATGTACAAGAAGAACGTATCCACCCGGCCGGCCTGTGCCCCCGCGGCTGCCGAACCCCCGGGCGCCCTGTCTGCCGAAGCCGGCGTCCTGGACTGTGCTTTCAAAGGCTGCAACGGCGCACAAAGGCATAGGGCCAGTGCGAAGCGCAGAAGTCTATTGATCATTTCTAGATCTATTGTAATGGATCAAAGGTCCCATCTTCCCAGCCCTTAGTCTGAACCAGGTTAGGATTATTACGAAGCTCCGTCCTGAGGATCGGCAGAAAATAATAAGAGTCAGGCAGCGTCAACGACTGCAGCACATCTTCCGGCTGTATGGTCAGGGTAAAGCCCGATGTCAGATCGCCCGGAACCTTGATGTCCGATTCCAACGCATGCCGAACGGTGCCATTGAGCGTGCTCAGCAACCGCCAGCGCCGCAGGTCCCAGAACCGCTTGTTCTCGAAGCAAAGTTCCACCCGCCGCTCCGCGATGATCGCCTGCCGCATCTGCGCCTGCGTCATTCCGGCTGCCAACCCATACAAGTTCCCCGTCCCCGGCGTGATCCCCGCCCGGGCCCGTAAGGCCGTAATAGCATCATAGCCAGGCTGGGTTAAACCGGTCTCGTTAGCGGCTTCGGCAGTGTTCAATAAAACCTCTGCATAGCGTATCTCAATCCAGTCGGTCCCCACATTCCATGCCAGCGCCTGCGTGATCGTCGTATCCACGCCCTTCCGGCAATAGTACCCGGTCGATGTTCCATAGTCGGCGAGATAGCCGTCGCCAGGTCCGCCATTATCTGTCGTACCCTTATACGTCCATTGAACCCGGGTAGCATCGCCGCCCAGCCCATAGGGCGCACCGTTATACACGACGACGGAATAGAACCGCGGATCGCGACCTACCCAGTAATTGTTGGGGTCATAGCCACTAGCCGGGTCCGTGATCGCCAGTCCATTCGCCATCCCGAAGGCTTGCACCATCTCCTGCGTAGGCTGCGCTGTTCCGGCCCAGTTATAGGACTCGGACAAAGGCCTTACCCCCGCATCCCGCGTCTGCGGATTCTCGGGATTGTGATGCCGGGTGACGAACAGGTCTTCTTTATTCAATTCGTCAAACCAAAGATTGCCATAGGGATTCGTACTCGTCGTATACAGTCCATAGCCCTGCGCCGTAGCATAGGTCTGCGCCGCCACGCCCGCATTATAGGCATCGGTCCACAGCGAAGCATCGCCACTGGGATTGAACTGCGGCGAAGCCTTGTATAGCAACACCCTTCCCCTAAAGGCGAGTGCGGCGCTATGTGTCACCCTGCCCGCATCATTCGCATCATAGGTGTCGGGCAGGAGAGCCGCGGCACTATCGAGATCGTTCAGAATGAACGTAAAGCATTCGGAGGTCTTATTGCGGGTCACGAACAAAGAGGCGGTATCATTCAGGTTCTGGACCTTGGTGATGATCGGAACCCCGCCATAGCGCTTCACCATCTCGAAGTATTCGAAGGCGCGCAAAAAGTACACCTGTCCCTTGAGGCTCGCCACCACCGTTGGATCTACCGTCGAAGTGCCGATATTCCCGAAAAAGTCATTCATTTTCCGGATCGTCGCATACGGCCAGTAGTCCAGCGGATCGTTGTCGGGCGTGATCCGGCCATAGGACACGTCCTGCCCATGCGTGATATCGTTGCCCCAGCCTGCCTCGTCGGCATAGCTGTCATTGTCGTCATTCCAATACCAGTCAACCTGGGTTTGAAATTCAAGATAGATCTCATTCACGTATGCCTGGATCAAATTCGGGTCCGTCCACACGATGCTGCCCGAGATCTGCTGGAGGTTCTGCTTGTCGAGCACCTTCGCACAGCCGGCGAACCCAAGCACGGCGATAAGAAAGAAAAAACTATATCGATTGCGTTTCATGTTCTCTTTTTTGACGGTTAAAAATTAACATTGACCCCGCCCGTGAAATTCTTCATTATCGGGTAGTAACCCAGTCCGGCCGCTTCCGGGTCCATCACCTTCATCTTGTCGAAGAGGAGGAACAGATTGGTACCCGTAAAGAAGAACCGGACGCTGCTGATAGGCGTGCTGCCGAATAGTTTCCGGGGCAGCGTATAGCTCACGTTCGCGTTCTTGAGGCGAAGGAAGCCCGCATTCCGCAGCCAGAAGCTCGAAGCCACATTCGTGCCGTCGGAGATATAGGCCCGGGGCAATGCGCCATTCGGGTTGGTAGGGCTCCAGTGGTCCGCCCACATCTGATACACCCCGTTGTTGGTGATCAGCTTGTCCCAGCCGCCGATGCCCTGGAAGAAGAGGTCGATGCTCAGGTTCTTCCACCCGCCGTTAAGCGTGATGCCATAGTTGTATCGGGGGTCCGATTTGTCCGATAAGATCACCTGGTCATTCGCATTCACGACGCCGTCGGGCGCGCCGCCATTGGGGCCGTAGAGGTCGGCATAGCTCAGCTCGCCCAGCGCATTGGGATAGCCCTGGAGGGTGAGCTTCTTGGCCATATCGTCACTGTTGCGGATGATGCCCGTGTTCTTATAGCCCGTGATCAGGTTGAGCGGTTTGCCAATGGGGTTTAGGTAAGAAGGCGTTCCGGGAGACACATCGATCTTGCTGACCTTGCTCTTGCTGTAGCCGATGTTGGCCTTTATCCCATAGGTGATGTTGCCTTCACGGCCCTGATATCCTGCCGAAGCCTCCCAGCCCTTGACGTCCACGATCCCATAGTTCTCATAGGGAAGCGTGAACCCAAAGGTCGCCGGAACGGTGAGCTGCCTGGCCAGCAGCATATCGTAGGTATGTCGCGTGAAGTAGTCGGCCTGGAAGGTCAGTGCATTTTGAAGGAACCCGACGTCGATCCCCAGGTTCATCGAGCGCGTACGCTCCCAGGTGATATTGGGGTTCGGGTACAGCGTGGAGGCGATCGCGTTGGTCGCCGCGCCGAAGAGCGGACCGTTATTCACGGTATAGCTCTCCTGGTACTGAAATGGGTTCACAGCATCGTTCCCCAGCAGTCCTTCCGAAGCCCTCAGCTTCAGGTTGCTCACCCAGCGCACGTTGTCGCGGAAGAAGTTTTCCTCCGACATCCGCCAGGCCGCGGCCGCGGAAGGAAAGAAGCCCCAGCGCTTACCCGGCGGGAAGATCTGCGACCCGTCATACCGGAAGGCACTTTCGAAGATATACTTACCGGCGAAGTCGTAGTTAACTCTGCCGACGTAGGAGAGCCGACCCGTCTCGCTAGCCACACCGGAAAAGGAGGTCAGATTGGGATCCGAACTGCCGATATACAGCTGGTCGATGGCCGTAGTGAGCAGGTTCTGCTTGGTGCCCCCATATTCGTTGGAGCTGCTTTCGGATTGTTCGTAGACACCCGTGGCGCTCACATGATGCTGGCCGAACTGCCGGTCGTAGACCAAGTACAGGTCCAGCTGGTAGGAATTGTTCTCCGTATAGTCTTCACCCAGGCTCGAATAAGCCTGCTGCGAGATCACATGCGATCCGATTATGCTGTCGGTGATGATATGCCCATTGGCGCCCGTCGTCCCGAAGTCATAGACCGTATAAGGTTTGTACAGGGTCTTGTCCGTGATCGTATTGTAGTTGTAGCTGTACGACGCCTTGGCCCTTAAGCCCGGAACCACGGGGATCTTGTATTCCAGCGCGACGATGCCGTTGAAGGAGTTGTTGTTTTTGTGTACATAGCCCCCATCGTTGATGACCTCCCCGGGATGCCAGGTATTAAAGTTCCCGTTCGCGGCATT
>JAMFRX010000672.1 GCA_026224995.1 Puia dinghuensis | reverse complement strand
GATAGGTTAAACATGTTTTGCAGGGTTTTTAATCTGATGGATAGTGTCCACCACTTCTTTGATCAACCCGCCAAGATCCAGGAAGGATCTTGTGTTAAGCCAGTCTTTTTTGAAAAGCTGTGAGCAAAGGCCTACTGCCGTAGCCCCCGCAGTAAACCACTTTTCCAAATTATCTCTTTTTGTGGTTACATCACCTGCGACCAGAAATTTCGTTTTGGGCAAAGGTCCATGTACGGCCTTATCACCGATGGTGCCGGCGCCCAATGCAAGATCGGGACAATGCTGTGTTGAATAATGCCGCATAACCGAAAATATCCGGTATGCCCCTACTCCTCTGTTGGTAAACTCCAGCGCCCGCAAGCCATTCTCATAACCGATCCGAAGCGCCTCCAGGCAGGTGCCCTCATCGACGTGGTAGAAACACGGGACCAACCCGTCACGAAGTATATTGTTGAAAACATCCAGTCTATCCATAAGTTTTAATTTAAACAAGTAATTGTGGAATCTGAGGCGTTCCTGTTTTAATACTTTTTAGAATGCTGTCGCATATTAAAACGGATATCCAACCATCTTCAAAATCAGCTATCGGCTTGGCTCCCGTGAGAATACAATCGATAAAATGTTCATCCATCTCCCGGATAAAACCGGCATGTACGCCATGGCGCTGCTGGTACCGGAAACCATCCGGATACTGGAAACCGGCACCATCCAGGACCCGCAAACCGCCATTTTGTATGTCGATGTAGAAGGACCGGCGATCTGTGACCAAGTTCCAGCTTACATCCATGGCCGTTCCTGTCCCGGCAGGCAGTACCCACCCGGCGTTGATCGTAAACAGTGCGCCATTGCTTAGTTTGCAGATGACTGCAAGGTGATCGTGCAGCTGCTTTTGTCTCAATATCTGCTGTGTGGCGGTAGCATAAACTTCGGTTATCTTAAGTCCGGTCATAAATCGCAATGCATCTATGTCATGCACCGCTACATGGTATACGAGGTTGGTTCCCGGCAGCTGGTGTAGAGCACTGCCGATGCTCAGCCCCTTTCGTACACTGACATTCAGTACCGTCTCATCCGTGCGTTGGCGCAATGCAGCTGCCACTTCGATATACCGGGGGTCCCATCGCATGATATGCCCCATCATAAAGACCTGCTTCCGATCCTGCGCCGCCCGGTATAGCAATGTCGCATCGGGCAGGGTCGTAGCCATTGGTTTTTCCAGCAGGATATGACAACCCGCCCCGATACCTGCGAGTGCAGGCTCCAGGTGTAAAGCATCCGGTAAGGCGATGACCAGCGCATCCACCTTGCACGCTTCCAAAAGCTCGTGGACGTTGTTGCAAGCGATCACATTAAGTTCCTCCCCCAGTCGCCTGGCCTTGTCCATGTCAGTATCCGCCACCGCCATAACTTTGCACCGGGGAATACCCGCCAGCACCCGCGCATGGCGGGAGCCGAACAGCCCTGTGCCGACAACCCCTATTTTTACTATGGTGTCTTTCATCCTTTTACGATTTGAAGCTCCGGCGCCCGGGGCTGGCTGATCAGCATCAGGCCACAAAAAGAGAGGAGGCCGCACAGAAACCAGCTGACATATCCCAGGGTAAAACCATGAAAAACGACAGGAATTCCCCTGTCGATGACGACGGACAGGGCGAGTATGATAATGGTGATGGCCGGCACCCACTTATCGGTTACCGACCGGCGCGTCAGCAGCGCGAACATAAACAAACCAATGACAGGGCCATAGAGGTATGCATTGACGGAGAACAGAACATTCAGTATACTTCCGGGGCTCACGCTGCTGAAGATGATGATCATGATCATGAATAATACAGTAAATCCCAGGTGCACCCACTTCCTTTGCTTTTCCAGTTTATGTTCCGACTCTGTGGCAGACCGTTGCTCAAACCGGAGGAAATCGATGCAAAAAGAAGTTGTCAGGGCCGTAAGGGCCGAGTCGGAAGTGGAGTAGGAACAAGCAACCAGCCCCATTACGAAAAGAACGCTGCTGATCAGCGAAAGGTGATTGATGGCCATCATGGGGTACATTTCATCCGCCTGGGCGGGGGTGGCGATATGTGCTTTTTGTGCGTAGAGATAAAGGGCCGCGCCCAGGAAAATAAACAGGAAATTGACGAATATCAGCGCGATAGAAGAAGTAAGGATATTCTTCTGTGCGTCCTTGATATTGCGGCAGCTGAGATGCTTTTGCATGATATCCTGGTCAAGGCCGTTGGCGGCGATGCTGATGAGACCGCCGCCCAGAAATTGCTTCCAGAAATAATTGGGTGAGTTGTGGTCGGAAAACTGGAACATCCTGGCATAATCACTTTTGAAAACGTCCGAGAACAGACCGCTTACGCCCGTTCCGCTCAACCTCGCTATATCCCAGATGGTAACGACCAGGGCTGTGACGAAAAGAAAAGTCTGCAGGGTATCCGTGATCAGGATCGTCTTAGAGCCGCCCTGGAAGGTATATAACCATATCAACAACGGAACCACGATGGCAGTAAGCAGGAAAGGAATGCCGAACTGGCTTAACACAAACTTATGTAATACCAGGGCCATCAGGTATAACCGGAGGGATGATCCAAAGACCCGGCTTACGGTAAAAAAGAAGGCTCCTGTTTTTTGTGATCGTACCCCAAGCCGCTTGTTAAGAAAGCTGTAGATTGAGATCAGTTTCAATCGAAAAAATAAAGGCAGCAGGAATAGCGCGATAACGGCATATCCTACCAGGTTGCCAAATACCAGCGGCATATAATAAAAGTTGCTGTTGGCCTTGCCGGCTCCTACCGCACCCGGAACGGAAATAAATGTGATACCGGATATCAGCGCCCCTACGATGCCCCAGGCGACCAGCAGCCACGGAGCCGATCTGCCTACAATAAAAAAGGAAGCATTTCCGGCCTTTCTCCCGGTGAACCAGGAGATGATCATAATGAGTAAGAAATGCCCGGCTATAATGGAAAGAATAAGTCCTGCAGTTAGTTGCATATGTGATAATGTTAAACGACATGCCGGGACGCGAGAATGGACGTCCGCCCGGCATGTTAGGGTTCAGATTGAAGGATCCGCCGGGGTATTGGGATTGCCGTTTCTTTCCTGTAAAGGGTATGGTAGATAATTTCGCTTCCGTTCGGCGCCGCTCACACCAGGTGGAGTTCTGTTAAGCCGCCGGCTGTCTTCCAATTTCAATCCAAGGGAATATAGTTCATAACACCGTTGTTTGTATATCTCGGTCATCAGGTCTGCGACAGTAATTGCGCCCGAATAGGCTGGTAACGAAGCCCCTATACCAAAGGCATCCTGTGCAGCCGTCTTTGTGCGTACCTTGTTGATATAGGCCACCGCCGAATCCGTGTTGCCTTGCATGAGGTAGGACTCCGCTATGGTCAGCAGCATTTCTCCGGGTACGTAGTAGGGTACCTGGGTGGTACCAGCCGTATAAAAGGAAAAGCCGCCGGCCGCATTGGCCGTTTGATAAAACGTTATTCGTTGATCGGCGGCATCTGGTTGCAACGAATCGGGTAAGCCGAAGGTAGTAACGGGTTTGCCCATGGTATTGCCGCCATTCAGACCGGTATTGAACACCGGGTTTGGATTAGGAGAATCGAATACCCATACGGAACTTGACGAAAGCGTCACCTCAAGTGCCCTGGCAATGGCCGTAGCGTAGTTCTTTAGAAAGAGGTTATATCGGGCGGATAAGGCTGCGCTTATATTGAGCATGTTTTCATAATTGCCCAGTACATTGATCTTAAAAGCAGCCGGGATGGTGGTAGACGCAGCGAGTGTATGTGCATCATCCAACTGCTGTATGGCCTCTGTCAGCACGGAATCCCTGCTACTAAACACTACATTGGAACCCGTAGTAAGGGGCGCCTGCTGCCAGAACGTAGCCAGGGTGCCAAGTGCAATACCCCGGTAGATCTTCGCATAGATGGTAAGGGCATTACGTGTGGACGAGTCCGTAACTTTCTGCACATTGTCCAGTAGTTCGAGGCATTGACTGTTCACCTGGTTGCAGGCTGCCCAGGTATACAACAGCAATTGGTTGTCGGCAGATATACCGGAACCACCTGCGTCAAACTGTGCCAAAGCCACATTACTGCTGCTGAGCAACCGGAATTCGGAGGTAAGCAATCCATCCATTGACACGATCCCGTAAAGGGCGGAGGTATTGACTCCGGGGGAACCGCTGAGACCTACGGTGTAAACATTCTTAATGCCCAATACCAGTCCTTCCATCCCGGCTACACTGTTAAATATCTGTGATTCATCCGGGTTGTTCGGGTTGATGAAGGTCCTTTTACAAGCCGTCGCGGCAAAGAGCAAAATGCCGGACAGTATCAGTATGATTGAATTATTTTTCATGGTAAATTCTTTGTCGGTTGCCCGAATGATTAAAAGGAGGTATTGAAAGAAAGCTGAAAGCTTCGCGGGATTGGTGTCTGGCCAAAATCATCCCCTCTCACGATGGACGCTCCGCCGGAGTTAGTTTCCGGATCGTATCCCTTGTATTTATCCCAGGAATACAGGTTGCGCGCGCTGAAGGCGAAACGGCAGTCTTTTAACGGTCCCCGGTTGCCGGCGTTATAGGTAAGAGCGATCTCCCTTAACTTCACATAGTTACCATTATCCAGCAGGTACTCTTGTATCCGTGATGGCCCAAGCTGACCATTCACTTTGGCGACGTATCCCCTTGGCAATTCTCCTTTC
>JAMFRX010000671.1 GCA_026224995.1 Puia dinghuensis | reverse complement strand
GGGGCCATGCCTGTGAACAGGACGTTATAAATGCCACCACCTCCAACGCTGCCAGTAGTATGCGTACCGTGTATATTGGGTGGCGCTGCCGTCCGGAGGATAAGGCGGCCGGTGAAATCTACGTGTGTGGAGGGATCGGCGTCATCGCCTACGCCAATGGTCACGCCATCCCCCAGCAGGTGGAGACCCGAAGCGGCGCCAAGTGCGTCTGCCCCCTGGGCCGCCCGGTTATTGAAGTTGAGACCTCTCGCCTTTACAGGCTGTGAAGTGACAAAGCTGACATAAGGAAGGGCGGCAAGACGGCGCAGGGTAGCCGTATCTGCGGCCCGGACGAAGAAGACGCGGGGCGGATGGATCTTGATCGTCTGGATCGCCGCGCCTGTGGCGGTGATGCCTTGTCGAACCTGGTCTTCCGGCATGGTCCCGAAATAGCCCACGGCGATAAGCTTGTTGCCGTCGTGAAGGTCCTCTTGCGCATGCTCTTGCAGCCGGCTGGCGATCTTATACGCCTGCGGAAAAGGGAAAAGGCCGCTGACAGTAAATTGCTTAAGCTGATCTACGGAAAAGCTGTCCTCTACCTCGGCCAGGTAAGTCCGGTCGGCCACGAACCCGAACAGGCGCAAACCGGCGGCGGCCATCTCTACCTTGTGGATAGAGTCCGGCAGCAGGTCGAACTGCGCCATCACATAGTAATGCCGGTTAAAGTGGACGGCCTGCAGGGAGTCCTTGTGCAGCGTCCCATCGAAGATATTGCGCCTCGCAGCTACGAGGCCGTTCCTAAGGTGTACCGATCCAGCCTGGGGGCCGGGTTGAGCAGCCGCAGAGAAAAGGAGCAGGGAGAATAAGATGGATAAAAAACAGCTTGCTGTATTTAGCGTTGTGATTTTCAAACTCTTGGAATGAATTTAGCGGCGGGGCGGTTTATTTCCAAGCTTATTAAACGTCAAAACCAATCAAATATTTTATTTTTAGTATCTTCCCCGTAAGATGACTGCCACCTCCCAAAGATCATTGGCCCTGGATATTTTCCGGGGAATGACCGTCTGTTTCATGATTATCGTCAATACTCCCGGTAGCGAGACTTTCGCCTTTTCTCCCTTGAAACATGCCGGCTGGCATGGGTTCACGCCTACCGACCTGGTATTT
The DNA here is from genome assembly GCA_026224995.1 of Puia dinghuensis. Taxonomy (GTDB): domain Bacteria; phylum Bacteroidota; class Bacteroidia; order Chitinophagales; family Chitinophagaceae; genus Puia; species Puia dinghuensis_A. Next base: position 717 of record JAMFRX010000671.1, on the reverse strand, counting down.
CCCTCCTTCCTGTTCGCCGTTGGGAATGCGATGAGCTTTGCCATGAAGAAATTCGAGTCCATGCCCCAGGCAACTGTCCTGTGGAAGATCTTCCGGCGGACGCTACTGATCTTCCTGCTGGGTTACCTCCTATACTGGTTCCCTTTTTTCCATGAGACCGAGGATGGCCATTGGGGCCTGCTCCCCATTTCCCATACGCGGATCATGGGCGTGCTGGAGAGGATCGCTCTATGCTACGGGATCGCTTCGCTGTTGATCTATTATCTATCTGCGCGGGCTGTTCTGATCATCTCCTGCTGTATCCTCATAGGGTATTGGATAGTCCTGCTGGTCGCCGGAGCCGCCGCTGATCCTTTCAGCATGACAGGCAACGCGGGCTACCTGCTGGATAAATGGATCCTGGGCGAAGGCCATATGTATCACGGCGAAGGCGTAGCCTTTGACCCCGAAGGGCTGCTAAGCACCCTGCCAGCCGTCGTCAACGTGGTAGCGGGCTATTTCGCCGGCGTCTTTATCAGCCGGAAAGGGAAGGAATATGAGGGCCTCACCAAGCTTTTGCTCTGGGGGTGCGGGCTTATTTTCCTTGCGCTGACCTGGAATATGGTCTTTCCCATCAACAAGAAGCTCTGGACCAGCTCTTTCGTGCTGCTGACCGTCGGCATCGACCTGGTCCTGATATCCTTTCTCATCTATACCATCGAATTCAGGGGGAAAAAG
>JAMFRX010000670.1 GCA_026224995.1 Puia dinghuensis | reverse complement strand
TTAATTATTAAACCTTCGGTCTTATGGTGGAAACCACATTTCTAGGAAAAACCAGTTTTAAAGAAGAGCGCACTAACAAAACCAAGCCTGTCGATCTAAGGGTTTATATAGATGGGCGAAACACCTACCTTCTGGCCAAAAGGATTTTCGACGTGACGGTTTCGCTTCTTATCCTTGTATTTGTTTTTTCCTGGTTATTCCCCCTTCTCTATATTCTCATAAAGCTGGAATCACGTGGACCCGTATTCTTTATTCAGAAGCGTGTGGGGTTCCTCGGCAGGTCCTTCCCCTGTCTTAAGTTCAGGACCATGTATGTGAATGCCGAAGCCAATACCAGGCAGGCAACTGCAAACGATTCCCGGATCACCAGGATCGGCCGGTTCCTTCGCAATTCCAATTTAGATGAGATCCCCCAATTCCTGAATGTCCTGGCGGGTCACATGAGCATCGTCGGCCCCCGGCCTCACATGTACAAGGATTGTAATAGCTTTTCGCGGGTAGTAGATTCCTATAAGTTCCGCAATCTCATGAAACCAGGCATCACGGGCCTCGCGCAGGTGAAAGGCTATCGTGGGCCCGCACTGGACTTCGACAGCATTTTCAGAAGGTACCAGTGGGATGCGTTTTATATACGCAATACCAATTTCTGGCTGGATCTCCGCATCGTACACAATACGGCCATTCAAACGTTCTCCACTATACTCAGCAAATTCATCGTTATCGAAGACATGCAGTCTCCGTCTATCGCCACCGAATGGATCGAGCCTAAAAATGTACTTAACTGAGTCTCCAATCTTAGAGGTTAACTTATTTTTAACGATCCCGGGGCACAACCAGGCAAACACCCGTGTCCATTTCATCGTATTCCGTGTGGGTTGCGGGCTCAAACCTGTGTAGTTCAACGGAAAATACGTGCTGGTCCGCACCCCGTCGGTCCTTTATTTTAACACCGGGCAATGCAACGTTTTCAAAGATTGTCTTGTCAATTGGCACAAGATAACCTTTGCAGGTCCTGAAGGCAATTCCGGCCTTTGGGATGAAAGCCATGGGAATCTCAATGGCACCGTTCTTGCTTTGGTTCAAGGTCGGCCCCTGAGCTTCTTAACATGAATTAACAAGTTTTTATTTAGTTCAATCACACGTTTTTGATTGAAGCGTTATCTAGTTCAGAAAACCAATCCTTCGTAACATGCAGAGCACAATTGTTGAATCTTCCGTTCGTTGTCCGGAAAACTGGGAAAAAGGAAACTGGCAGTTTTTACGCGAGTATTGCAATGAGACGTATAACTACTTGATTTATAAACGTATAATGGACGTGGTGACCTCATCTGTGGTGATCCTGGCCATTTTTCCCTGGCTATTGCCTTTGCTCTATGTTCTGATAAAGCTGGACTCGCGTGGACCTGTTTTTTTCCGTCAGAAAAGAGTGGGCTTTCTTGGTAAGACATTTTGGTGCTATAAGTTCAGGACTATGCATGTCAACGATCATGCGGACACCCGCAGGGCTTCCCGTAATGACCCTCGCGTCACCCGCATCGGCTGGTTCCTCCGCAATACCTGCCTTGACGAGCTTCCTCAGTTCATCAATGTCCTCCTGGGCGATATGAGCGTAGTTGGCCCGAGGCCTCACATGCTCAAGGATTCCGACGAATTTACCAGTCTCGTCTCCAATTATACATTCAGGAATATAGCCCGCCCGGGCATTACCGGCCTTTCGCAGGTTCGGGGCTATCGCGGCCCTGCTGCCAACTTTGAGAGTATTTTCCGGCGTTTTCAATGGGATTCCTATTACGTGCGTAACGTGAGCTTCACGCTGGATCTGCGCATCATGTTCCAAACTGGTATGCTGATCCTCCGCTCCGTTTTTTCCCGCGACCAACCCGTACCCCTCGACAACAGTAGGCCCGTTTATAATTCGGAACCCCTGGTGACTGCCAAAAAGATCGCCTAAGCTTGCTATACAGCTAAAACTGTATATTGGGGTTCTATGAGGATCAACCGGCGAACCGCCATCCAACAGCTGGCCATCATCTCGGCAGGCGTGGCCCTGCTCCCCTCCTGTCTTCAGGATCATTCCAAGGCATCTATCCTGCTCCGGCATATGAAGGTCGATGCCGGCCAGGAGCATCTCCTGGAAGAGCTTACGGTTACCCTTATCCCTTCCGGGCCTACGCCCGGCGCCAGAGAGGTCTCGGCTCATCTTTTCACCCTGAGGATGTTGGATGACTGCTCTCCCCGTAAAGACCAGGATAAATTCCTCCGTGGCTTGGACCAGCTGGACAAAGCCTCCCGGTCGGCCTCCGGCAAGTCCTTTATAAAAGCCTCTCCCGCGGAACGGGCGGCCCTGCTCTCCTCCATTGAAAGCAAAAAGGTCACGGACCAGGATCTGGACTTCTGCTATTTCACCACCAAAAGAATGACCATCCTGGCGTATTCGTCCTCTCAGTATTACCTCACGAAGATCCAGGTATACGAGCTGGTACCCGGCCGCTGGCATGGCTGTGTACCCGTGAAAGCTCAGCTGAACGCCGCTTCTTAAACCAACCTCATTTTTTTGTCATGGGAGACTCCATAAAAAATACCCGCTTCGACGCAATCGTCATAGGCTCAGGAATGAGCGGTGGCTGGGCCGCGAAGGAATTTACGGAAAAAGGATACAAGACCCTGGTGCTGGAAAGGGGACGTGAGGTCCGGCATCTGAAAGACTATCCTACCACGAATATGATGCCCTGGGAATTCGAACACCGGGGCGAGATACCCAACGATATCCGGGAAGCCAATCCCGTGGTCAGCAGGTGCTATGCCTTTCGGGAAGATGCCATGCATTTCTTTGTAAAAGACACTGAGCATCCCTATGTGCAGGAAAAGCCTTTCGATTGGATCCGTGGCTACCAGGTCGGCGGAAAATCTATCATGTGGGCCAGGCAGACCCAGCGCTGGAGTGACTTTGATTTCGATGGGCCTGCCCGTGACGGCTTTGCTGTCGACTGGCCTATCCGGCACCAGGACCTTGCCCCATGGTATAGCTACGTCGAGCGCTTCGTGGGTATTTCCGGCAACAAAGATGGTCTCCCTAACCTTCCGGACGGGGAATTCCTGCCACCCCTGGACCTAACCTGCGTAGAAGACTATTTCAAGGACTTTATCGGAAAGACCTACAAGGACCGCCATGTCATCTACGGCCGCTGCGCCCATCTCACGGAGCCTACCGCTCTGCATCTGCAACAGGGCAGGGGCCAGTGTCAGAAGAGAAACCTCTGCCAGCGCGGCTGCCCCTTCGGCGGCTATTACAATACCAACTCTACTACCATCCCCTGGGCCGAACGCACCGGCAACCTGACCCTGCGCCCTTTTTCGGTGGTGCACTCCATCATCTATGACGATAAAAAAGGGCAGGCTACCGGCGTCAGGGTCATCGATGCCAATACCCATGAGACCTTCGAATATTTTGCACCGGTGATCTTCGTCAATGCCGGCGCCCTGAATACCAACCTCCTCCTGCTCAATTCTACTTCCACCCGCTTTCCCCATGGGCTGGGCAACGACAATGGCCTGCTGGGCAAATATGTGGCCTTCCACAACTACCGGGGACATATCTCTGCCGAATACGATGCCTTCACAGACCGGACTACGGACGGCCGTCGCCCTACCGGCGCCTATATCCCGCGCTTCCGCAATGTGCTGAAGCAGGAAACTGACTTCCTGCGCGGCTATGCCGCCGGTTTCTCCGCCTTCCGCTCTTTCGACCATCCTACCGAAGGATTCGGCGAGACCCTGAAGAAAAACCTCGACAGCGGGCGGCTGGGACCCTGGCGGGTCGGCTCTCATATGATGGGCGAAACGATCCCCAAAGAGACTAACCAGGTGAGCCTTGACGCCGCCCTGAAAGACCAATGGGGCATTCCACAGCTGAAGATCAATATCAGCTTTGACGACAACGACGAGAAAATGTTGAAAGATTTTTTCCAGCAGCTCACCGAGATGTACACGGCTGCCGGCTTCACCAATATCAAGACCGGCGACTCCGGTCAGGCGCCAGGCCTGGATATCCACGAAATGGGGGGCGTACGGATGGGTAAGGACCCCAAGACATCCCTGCTTAACAAATGGAACCAGCTGCATGCCTGTCCCAATGTATATGTCACCGACGGCGCCTGCATGACCTCTACCTCTACGCAGAACCCCTCGCTCACTTATATGGCGCTTACCGCCCGTGCCGTGGACCATGCTATTTCGCAATTGCGGCGCGGCTAGCGTGCCGGGAGCACGTTGGCCTTGCTCCATTCCGTGAGCAGCTCGATCACGGGCCTCAGACGAATGCCCTTCTCGGTAAGCGTATATTCTACCCGTGGCGGCACTTCGGCAAAAACCTTGCGGCTGATGATGGCATCCTGCTCCAGCTCCTTGAGCTGCCGGGACAGCACCTTCAGCGCCATCCCGGGGATCCCCTTATGTAATTCGCCAAATCGCTTGGACCCTTCCAGCAGGACGTAGATGATTATAGGCTTCCACTTCCCGCCGATCACGTCGATAGCCGCCGTGACCGGGCAATCCGTAGCCGAATGATATTTTTTTTCCATTTTTTTATCGGCGCCCGCACGCCAGGGGCAAAATTACGACAGAATTGTCCATAGTATACCATTAGGTAACTACTTGGTTTTTGTTCTGTGAGGTGCGAAATTTGGCTTTTGGATCTTAAATTATTTCAAGATGGAACAGACAAAACAAAAAGGCCTGGAGCTGCTGGAGGCCTTGCA
>JAMFRX010000669.1 GCA_026224995.1 Puia dinghuensis | reverse complement strand
TTTCGCGGATCTCTACTCAGGCAGTAGCGCAGACGCCGCCGCCGAAGCTGGATTCGTCGCTGGTCACCTTTTTCTCCGGCGAGTGGACGGGGGAAGGGAAGTTTGCCAACGGACAGCCCATCCGGGCTACCCTCTCCTTCCACCAGGCCCTGGACAGCGCCTGGCTGGTGAGCGAGCACCAGGACCAGCCGCCGGGCCGGTATAAGGCGACGGCCTATTGGGGCGTGGATGCGGGCACGGGGCAGTTCGTGGCCACAATATTCGATAACTTCCAGGGACATCGCAGCTTCTCCAGCAGCGGCTGGGCCGGCGGACGGCTAGTGCTGACTACGAGCAGCTTCATGGCTCGGGCGGGAACTTACTACGAGCATTTTATCTATGAGCGCGTGTCGGATACCCAATTTCATATGACTTATGAAACCAGCCGGGACGGGATCACCTGGCGGCTGGGAGATAGTTTGGTGTTTACGCGGAAAAGGGAGTAACTTCTGCAAAACACCATTTATGTACTCCAAACTGCTCCCCATCTGCATTTTGGCACTGGCTTCTTGTTCTAACCCATCGCCATCTGTGCCTCTCCCAACTCCTCCCAATAAAGATACTGTCGCCGCGGCCCAGCCGCCGGATAATTTCCGGCACCAGGTTGCTATCGTCAACGGGGTGAAGGTCCACTACGTCATAGGCGGGACCGGTGAGCCGCTGGTGCTCATCCATGGGTTCGGTCAGAACTGGTATATGTGGAACCGGCTGTTGCCGGAGTTCTCCAAACATTTTCTGGTGATCGCGCCCGATCTTCCGGGGCTGGGTGAGTCCGGCAGACCCGACTCCGGCTATGACAAGAAGACGATGGCCGCAGATATCCATGCGGTGGTGAAGAGTCTGGGCTATACCAGCATCTACCTGGCGGGGCATGATGTCGGTCTGATGGTGGCCTATGCGTATGCCGCTCAATATGGCGCCGAGGTGAAGAAGCTGGCCCTCATGGACGCACTGTTGCCGGGTGTCGAGCCCGTGTGGAGCCAGACCAAGGCATCGGCCTGGTGGTTCGGCTTTTTTTCCTGGCCGGCCAGCGGCGAGATCGTTGCAGGAAAGGAAGGCGTGTTCCTCCAGCATTTCTGGCCGCTGGTAGGACATGTGAAGGATGCCTTTACGCCGGAGGAGACGAAGGAATTCATCCGCGCTTATTCGCAGCCGGGCGCTGTCAAGGGCAGCTTCCGCTGGTTCGGCGCCTTCGACCAGGATGCGGTGGACAATAAGCTCTTTATGAAACACAAGCTGCAGATGCCCCTGCTCGCCATGGGCGGGCAATATTTCGGGGCGTCCTTCCTCGCGGCGCATTGCCGGCTGGTCGCGGACCATGTGAGCGAATCGGATATTCAGGGTGCGGGGCATTGGATCGTGCAGGAGAACACCCCGCAGGTGCAGCAGGACCTGCTAACATTCTTTATGGGAAAATAAGCGCGGACGGCGGCTGAAGAAGTGGAGCTTTGGCGCCTGCACGAGCAGCACACCCACCAATACCATCCCGAGAGCTAATAGCTGCGGGACGCCAACTTCTTCACCGACGAGTATCGAGCCGGCGATCACGGCGACCACGGGATTCACATAGGTGTGCGTGCTCACGATGGCCGGCGGCTGCATCTTCACCAGCCACATGAAGGCCATGAAGCCGATGAGGGAGCCAAAGAAAACGAGATAGAAAAGCCCACCCCAGGCCGCGGCAGGAATAGCAGCGGGGTTAAAGCCCTGCCAGTCTCCTTTGAAAGTGGCGATCAGCAGGCAGACAACGCCCCCCACGATGTGCTGGAAGGCGGCATTGGCAAAGGGCGAAGCGTTGTTGTCCGTTTGCTTGCGCAGGTACAGCGTGCCCAGCACCCAGAAGATGGCGCTGATCAGCACGAGTATGGTTCCCTTGACTACGTTGGCGCCGGTGACGGTGAGAGCATCGGCATTGCCGCTGGAGAAATGCGAGAAGATAAAGATACCCGCAAAGCCCAGGACCATCCCGATAAAAGTAGCGGGCGAATAGGCTTTACGGTTCTTTCGGTCTAACAACAGGAATAGCAACGGCTCGGTGGCGATAATGATGGCAGTGGCGCTGGAATTGATATAAAGCTCACCGGTGACGACCAGCCCGGAGCCGCCGACGAGCATCAGCAGGCCGCTGATGGCCAGGACCTTTATATTCTTCCAGTTCGGAATAGATAATTTCTTGATGCCGCACCAGGCAAAGAGCAGGATAGCGACCAGGGTATAGCGCAGGCCGGAGAGGATAAAGGGTTTCATACCCAGCAAGCCAAACCGGTTGGCGAGATAGGTAGTTCCCCAGATGATATATACAGCCAAAAAGGCGAGGATGAGCTTGAGTTTCATAATGTGTAAAGTTAGTCCACCTTTAAAGTATATTTATAGTCCAGAATCTTTAAACCAGATAGTCCACGATGATCATCATTCAAAACCTGGTCCGTATCGACAAGACCCTGGAAGAGCCTGTATATCTGCAGCTTTCCAATGGGATAGCGGGCATCATCCAGCAAGGCCTATTGAAACCGGGAACGGCCTTACCCAGCAGCCGGAAGCTGGCAGAGCTTTTAGACCTCCATCGCAATACAGTGATAGCCGCCTTCGATGAGCTGCAGGCCATGGGCTGGGCGGAAGCCTATCCACGCAAGGGACTTTTCGTCGCGACCAGGCTGCCGGTGGCCAGGCCCCGTTCCGTGGCCGCCACCAAGACCGCTTTTACCTATCCCG